>JBBQBR010000081.1:0-8033 GCA_038317875.1 Lysobacterales bacterium | reverse complement strand
GTTGGGTAGACGCGTGTGACACGAAATCCACCCTCAGCAAGATCCAATTGCGCGGCCAAAGTACTGGGCACAGGCTGCACCTCCCAACCTGCCCAGGCTTTGTCAAGCTCAGGGTTGACTGGCGGGATTAGTCGCTTTGGCGCCGGCGTAATCAATGCCAAGAGACTTTGACCACGCCGATTGAGGCTAATGGTGAGTGGCGTGCCGGTTTCGCTGCCCTCGGCTAAGGTGCCCGCCAGACGTTCAAAATCACTGAGTGTTTTGACGGGTTTCCCGTTCACGGCGGTAATCCGATCACCCGCAAGGATCGCTGGCTGTGCAGTTGCAGCTGGGCCACCTGTGCGTAAACCCTGCACCAGCACGCCCTCGGCACTTTCCAAATAGCGCGCGCGCGCCACATTGGCGGTTACTTCAATCACGCTTAAGCCAAAATGCGGAATTTCGATTTCGCGCGGTTTGGCATCGACTTGTTCAATCGAAACCACGCCCACCGTGTGATTTTGCCCGTTCCGATCAATCTGCATGGCCAATGTTGAGCCGACCTTGCGTTCAGTCAATTCGCGGCGAAAATTGGGAATTTCTTCCGGTTCCAGCAAATTGATCGCAACACCATCAAGACTACGCAAAAGATCTCCAGGCTTAAGACCCGCCTTTTCTGCCGCCGAGCCACGATCAACATCGCTGATCAACGCGCCAGCGCTAAGCCCGGTGCCGCGCAAGCTGCGCACGCCAAAACCAAAATCACTGCGCGTCACTTTGCCTTTGGCGATCAGTGTATCAACTACGCTGCGTGCGATCGGCGCAGGAATGGAAAACGCCATGTCGCCACCGAAGACGTTGCCACGGGTATTGACGCCGACGATTCGCCCTTGCAAATCAACTAACGGCCCGCCCGAGTTACCGGGTGAAATCGAGGCGTCGTGTTGAATCCAGGCGTAATAGCGCGCTGTTGCCTGCGTATCGTTAAGGCTTTGCTCGTAGTCGGCCTCATCTTCGAACAAGCTCACCATCAAGCGATTGACGTTATTGATAACCCCGGCACTGACGGAGTCCCGCATGCCCCAGGGCGCACCCATCGCCAAAACCGTATCGCCCGGCTTTAAATCGCTGACGCTGGCACTAAAGCTGGCAAAGCCAAAAACCGTTCCGGTTGGTGCGACAATTTTCAGCACTGCCAAATCACTAACGGCATCGGTGCCAATTAGTTTTGCTGGAAATTCACGCTGGTCGTTGAGTACCACGCGGAAACGCTGCCCGTTCTCGGTGACATGCGCGTTAGTCGCAATATAGCCATCTGCGCGAATGATTGTGCCGGTGCCACCGGAAAGCGACAACCTAGCTTCGCCACCCGAGAAGTCTTCGCGCACCACCAAGATTGAAACGACGTGCGGTAACACCGCATCGCGCGCGATGGTCATTGATGCGGCAGGTAAAGCCGTATTGCCAGCCGCCGCAGCAGGCACCGCATCGGCCGCCAGCGTGCTTTGCGATGTCAAAAATACGGCACACGCAAACGTCGTTGCCTGGAACAAAAGCCTACTCATAAATGTGTCCGTTCTAATTTTGACGTGACGCTGAAAGAAACCCGTTCATGCTGAGCCAGTCGAAGCATGTAGCCACAAACTTCGTGACGCACAAGCTTTAAAATGCATTGCGACTTCGTCAGTATTTCTGCGGCTCTGCCCTTCGACAGGCTCAGGGCGAACGGTTCTTTTCGATTTGGTTTGAGAAAACTCATACTTTAAACATCACTTTGAATCGCGCCCTGCCGATTTGATAGTCGACCTAAGCCGTTGGTTCACTGCCCGGTGCTGAATCTGCAGCATTTGGCGATGTAATTTCAGGTGCAGTCAGCGGTGAGTCGTCATCAAGATCAGGCGCTTCTTCTTTGTCGACGCGCACAATGCCGATAAGTTTCTCAGCCTCCACCATACGCATTAACGTGACGCCCTGCGTGTTGCGGCCGACTTTGGCGATTTCTGAAGCGCGGGTGCGCACCAGGGTGCCTTGATCGGAGATCAGCATGAGCCCGTCGACGTCATCAATTTGAATCGCTGCTACGAGCGGGCCATTGCGATCACTGCACTTGATCGCGATCACGCCTTTGCCGCCGCGGCCTTTACGTGGAAACGCGCGCAACGGCGTGCGTTTACCGTAGCCGCGTTCGGTAGCGGTCAAGATTTGTGGGCCAGCGGCGTCTAGTAATTCTACTGCTTCAGCGCCTTCAATGACTTCGACAGTTTCCGCAGCATCACTTTCTTCGCCGTTGCTGTCTTCCGCGACAAATTTGGAGTCCGCAATAATCAAGCTGACCACTTTGCCATCATCATCAAAACGCATACCACGCACGCCGCGCGCGGTGCGGCCTAATTCACGCAATACATCCTCGCTAAAACGCACCGCACGGCCATTACTGCCAAACAGCATGATGTCGCTATTGCCATCGGTTAGACCGACGCCGACCAAGCCATCGCCTTCGTCAAATTCAATGGCGCGAATGCCGTTGCTGCGCACATTCGCGAAAAAGCTCAGTGCGGTTTTTTTGACGACGCCATTGCGGGTGGCAAAGCAGATCGACTTATCGTCGGCAAAATCGCGAATCGGCAAAATCGCTTGGATTTTTTCGCCCGGCTCAATCGGAATCAAGTTCACAATCGGCCGCCCGCGCGAGCCTGAACTGGCCTCAGGCACACGATAGACCTTGGTTTTAAACACGCGGCCGGCACTGGTAAAGGTCAGCAGCGTGTCATGCGTGTTGACGACCCACAGCCGCTCGACAAAATCTTCTTCTTTTAAATTCGTCGCACTGCGGCCTTTGCCACCGCGTTTTTGCGCGCGATAGGCGGTCAAGGGCTGACGCTTCACGTAACCGGCATGGCTCAAAGTGACGACTACATCTTCCGGCTTAATCAGATCTTCTGCTTCCAAATCCGCCTGTGATGTTTCGATCACGGTGCGGCGTTTGTCGGCAAAATTGGTTTTGATGCCGTTCAATTCTTCGGTAATCACTTCGTTTAAGCGATCCGGCTCGTCCAAAATACGGAATAGCTCTAAAATATGGCGCAAGATTTCTTGGTATTCCTGGCTGAGCTTGTCTTGCTCCAAGCCGGTCAAACGTGCGAGGCGCATTTCCAGGATTTCTTTTGCTTGAATCTCGGAGAGCTGATAGCCCGCGTCGCTCAAGCCTTCATAAAACTTCGCATCTTCAGGCCGCGTGCGATCACTGCCTGCGCCGTTTAATAGTGCCGCAACCAATCCGGGTGACCATTTTTTCGCCAGCATGCGATCTTTCGCTTCCACCGGCGTTGGCGAGGTTTTGATCAACTCGATCATCTCGTCAATATTGGCGAGAGCGACGGTCAAGCCTTCCAAAATATGTGCGCGCGATCTGGCTTTGCGAATCTCGAAGACCGTGCGCCGCGTGACGACCTCGCGCCGATGCGCAATGAAGCATTCTAAAATCTGCTTAAGATTCAAGACCTTCGGCTGGCCACCGACCAGCGCCACCATATTGATGCCAAAAACCGTTTGCAGCTGCGTCTGGCGATACAAATTATTGAGCAGCACTTCGGCGTTTTCACCGCGCCGCACATCAATAACGACGCGCATGCCGTCTTTATCAGACTCATCGCGCAGGCCATCTCCCGCGATGCCTTCAATCAGCTTTTCTTTGTGTAACTCGGCAATTTTCTCAATCAGCCGCGCTTTATTCACCTGATACGGTAGTTCCGTGATGATAATTTGCTCACGATTGCCATCACGCTCAATATCGGCACGGCCGCGCACATGAATGCGGCCACGGCCCGTGCGATAGGCTTCCACGACTCCGGCGATGCCGTTGATAATGCCAGCCGTTGGGAAATCCGGGCCCGGAATAAACTTCATCAGCTCATCAATGGTCAACTCCGGGTTTTGCATCAACGCTAAGGTGCCATCAATCACTTCGCCCAGATTTTGCGGTGGAATATTGGTTGCCATACCGACCGCAATCCCGGCCGAGCCGTTGACCAGCAGGTTCGGAATCATGGTCGGCAACACGGTTGGCTCGTCCAGCGTGCCATCGTAGTTCGGCTTGAAATTGACTGTGTCCCGATCAATATCGCGCAGCAGTTCCGCCGCCAACTTGGTTAAGCGCACTTCGGTATAACGCATGGCTGCGGGTGAATCTCCATCGACCGAGCCAAAGTTTCCTTGGCCATCGACGAGTAAGTAGCGCAACGAGAAATGCTGCGCCATGCGCACCACGGTGTCATAAACCGCGACATCGCCGTGCGGATGGTATTTACCGGTCACATCACCAACCACCCGGGCGGATTTGATCCGCGTCTTGTTGTAATCGTTGCCCAGCTCTTTCATCGCGAATAACACGCGGCGGTGCACAGGCTTTAAACCATCGCGGACGTCCGGAAGTGCGCGCCCTACAATCACGCTCATCGCGTAATCTAGGTAACTTTGTTTCATTTCATCTTCGACGTTTACGCGTAGTACTTCTTTTGCGAACTCAGCCATGGGGCAGAATTCCTTTTCAGTAAAATTTATGTGGGCAAAAGACTAGAGCCATGGGCTAGAGAGGCCTTTGCAGATAGCCCACAAGTTTAACATAGGGCAGCTTTTTAGTGTGCTTAACGGGCAGTTTTCACGACACTGAAGCCTATGTTTAACCCGATATTGACGGAGTTTTTAGCTCAGGCGAGCATTAGACAGTTGCGCCCAGCGCGCTTGGCGCGATAGAGCACTTGATCCGGCAATTCAACGTCTTCCAACGCAGTACGCGTCAAGCACGCGTATGTTTAAACAGATTTAAACGCTGGGCTGACTTTGTTCTTTCCGCAATGCGCGCGCCTCAGCGTTGGCTGGAAGCGCGTATAAAAAAGCCCGCAGGTTTAACCCTGCGGGCGATACGGCATTCGAGCTAGCATTCTAGCTAAGAAATTAATTCTTACGGACTAACTCGGTACGACGGTTTTGTGCGCGGCCTTCATCGGTATCGTTGGTTGCGATAGGCTTGGATTCACCCGAACCGACAGAACCCGAAATCTTGCCTGCCGCAACACCATTATTGTCTAAATAGGTTTTCACAACGTTGGCGCGGCATTCCGAAAGCTTTTGGTTGTACGCATCGGATCCGACTGAGTCAGTGTGGCCTTCAACGGAAACAACAATTTCATTGCCTTTCAGCACGTCGACTGCGTTGTTCAAGATCGCAACTGCATCAGAACGCAAGGTGCACTTGTCGAAATCGAAATTGACGCCGCGTAAGTCGATAACTTCTTCAACTGGGCAACCGGTCGATTTGGAAACCATTTGACCTGCCGCCGTGTTCGGACACTTATCGTCTTTGTTTAAAACCCCGTCTTGATCATCGTCATCCGCCATTGGTGCGGCCTCAGCCATTGGTTCGGCCATCGGCTCTTCCATCGGTGTTTCCATTGGCGTGCCTAGATCGCGCGCTTCATCGCTCACCATCGATGCGCCGGATCGTTCACCCAATGCGACAACGAGCGCAAAATTGGCAACGAGATCGGCATAATTGTCGTCTGTTGGAATCGAATCATTGTCTTGCGTGTAGCGATAAATGGCTTCAAAGCGCCCACTTACACGGTCAGTAAACATGCTTTGGATGCCCAAACCGGTTTTGAAATCCAAGCCATTGCCTTTGTTGGAGCCATCGCGATGGCTGCGCGCGGTTCCCGCACCAAGCATTGCATATGGACGCCAACCCGAAGCATCGTCGCCAAAGAACAAACGGCCAGCCAGATCATAACCGCGCACGCGCCATTCGCCTGGAGCGTTTTTGAGGTCAGCACGGTATTGATTTACGTCCGCTTCGAGCGAAAAGTTTGGCGTTAGCAATTTGCCAAAGCCCAAACCAATCATGCCGGCGTTATCCGTTTGGCGCTTGCTATCGGTATCAACAGCTCCGATGGACGGCACCAAGTAATAGCGGTTATCAAAATCTTGTGCGATCGCACCTGAGGCGTAAATCGTTAAAGCCAAAGCGGTAAAAAGTGTGTTTCGAATCATTTAGATTCCCCAATTGTGGTGTAGCAGCGGGTGCTGCATTGAAAAGCGAATTGAACTTTAACATTTTCGCTTTCGCGAAAGTGACAGTCAAATGTATAGGTTTGTCTCGTTGTATTCATAATTCTGTTCAGGAAAAATATTGATACTTAGCGCTTTAAGGCGGCACTACACCGTTACGCGTTTGACAATTTCGCTCAGTGCAAACGCAATATCGGAAACCTCAGTTGGATCCTCACCTTCGACTGTTACTCGAATCAGCGGTTCAGTGCCTGACGCGCGTAAAACGACTCGCCCACTCCCGCGCAGCTTTTCATGAGCTTTTTGCAAAGCGACAGCGACATCTGCATGAGCGAGTGGTTTAGCACCAGACGCAATTTTTACATTAATCATCGTCTGTGGTACGCGCGCTACCGTACATAGCAGCTCAGAAAGTGATTTATCTGTTTCCGCCATCACTTCCAAAACCTGCAGTGCGCAGACCAACGCATCGCCAGTGCTTGCCCGATCTAAACACAGCACGTGGCCACTGGCTTCACCGCCCAAATTGCCGCCCGAGGACTTCAGCAGCTCCAATACGTAACGGTCCCCGACATTGGCACGCAGGAACGCGATCCCGGCGCGGCTTAGCGCAAGTTCAATGCCAAAATTGGTCATCACTGTACCCACGACCGGCCCTTTCAACCGGCCGCTTTGCTGCCAATGGCAGGCGAGTAAATAGACAATGTCATCGCCATCGACCACGCGCCCTTGCGGGTCAATCAACATCAACCGATCACCGTCACCGTCCAGCGCAACGCCTAAATCGGCGCGCGTTTCTAATACTTTTGCCTGCAGCAAGGCCAAGTCAGTTGCGCCGCAGCCTTTGTTGATATTCAAGCCGTTTGGTTCGCAGGCGATGGCAATCACCTCAAAACCCAGCTCTTGAAAAACTGCAGGCGCTACCCGAAACCCCGCGCCATTTGCGGCATCAACGACAATGCGCATGGGCTGCAGTTTGCTAATGGGCGACTTGAGCGTGCTTTTGCAAAACTCAACATAGCGCCCGCGTGCATCTTCTAAACGTTCGGCCTTGCCCAACAGCTCGGGGCTTACCGTGCTGAAGGGCCGATCAATTTCAGCCTCAATGGCGAGCTCAATGTCATCGGCGAGTTTTTCGCCATTCGAGTTGAAAAACTTAATGCCGTTATCATGATATGGGTTGTGCGAGGCGCTAATGACAATGCCAGCCTGTGCGCCTTGAGTGCGCGTCAAATATGCAATTGCCGGTGTGGGCAACGGCCCCGTCAACACCGCGCGCGCGCCAGCGGCGGACAAACCTGCCTCAAGCGCTGCTTCTAGCATGTAGCCCGAGCTGCGTGGGTCTTTGCCGATCAACACGCGCGGTGACAATTTGCCGCCACCAAATACCACACCGGCGGCGCGGCCTAAACGCACCGCAAAGTCTGCTGTGATGGGCGATGTGCCCACGCGTCCGCGAATTCCGTCGGTACCAAAATACTTTCGAGTCATAATGCCGCCTTTTTCGCTGCCGCTTTGTTTATCGCGGCATTTTTAACTAACAACTTTTTCGAAACTACCGCGCGGTTTCGTCTTTGTGCCATCGGGTCTGCGATTAGTGGGCGATAAATTTCAACGCGATCACCTTGCTTGAGGACATCGTTTAATTGGCAGCTACGTGCAAAAATACCCACATTACCCTCTAATGCTGCCAAATCCTGCGCCGGCAAACCCTTTAAATGAGCAGCAGCGATCGCATCGGTAACCGTGCCGCTATTTGGCAACGTCACGCTAATCAGCCATTGCCGCGTGGCGTTGGCGTAAGCGACTTCTACCTGGATCAAGCTAGCCGACATGCTTTTTCGCAACCTTGATAAAATCATCCACCATCCGGTCCGCCCAAACGCCCACGGCGGCGGCGAGCGCTGAATTCACCACGGATCCGGCGAAATCAATATTCAACACTAACGTCACCCGACAGCCCGAGGTACCCAAAGCATCAAACTGCCACG
>JBBQBR010000080.1:0-8052 GCA_038317875.1 Lysobacterales bacterium | reverse complement strand
GGTTCCCAATGCCAATCAGAAAGCGCGGGCCGGAATTTAGCCATGTTAGATCGAGTTCCAGCATGCGCTGCGCCGGGCGTTTGAGCGCTGTGACCGACTCCGCTGGCACCCGCAGCGCCATCGCTTGCGGCCCGGTAATGTTAATAACGGCTTCAATGCTGCCAAGCGTGTCAAACATCGCGCGCCGCTTCGCAGCACTAAGTCCGGGCGCACGCAAAAAGGCTAGCCAATGCAGTAAATTAGCGGTCGAATCGGTTTCTGATGGGGTGTGAGGTTCATTCGTCATACGCGCACCTTACCGCAGTCAGCGCTGCGCAGTTAAAAATTCCCATTAAAAAGCTTGCTTCTATGCGCCGCTTTTCGCCCACTCGCAAGCGCTGCGCATTAGAATGGAGGCGGGTCAGGGGTAGAGGGTAAATTGTGCAACCACCTCAATTGCAAGGATTGACACAATCGATCGCCCGATGGAACGCGGGTGATTTGTCGGTTGAGCCCGAATTAATGCAAACGATCTATCCGATTTTGCGGGCTTTAGCGCAGGAACAGCTGCGCGGCAATTCAGGCATTACCCTGCAGGCGACTGAGCTTGCGAACGAGGCATTCATCAAACTACGTGTGGGCGGCGAGTATCACGTCGAAAGTAAGCAGCATTTTATGGGCTTCATGGCGCATACGCTGCGTAGTTTGATCGTTGATCATATTCGTGAACGTGGGCGTTTGAAGCGCGGTGGCGACGTGCAGTTTACGCACTTTAACGACATCGCGATTGAAGAGGACGACGGAGCCGAGGTCGATTGGATTGCGCTGGATGCGGCGCTAGTCGCGCTCGAAGTGCAAGAGCCAAGCTATGCAAGATTGGTCGAATTGCGCTATTTTTTGGGCTATGACATTGCGCAAAGCGCGGAACAGTTAGGGGTGTCGATGGCGACCGCGAATCGGATGTGGCGTTTTTCACGCGCGTTCTTGTCAGAGCATATGCGGCGCTAATATGAATTTAATCGCGCTTTTCGATCAAGCTGCAGATTTAAACACGGCGCAGCGCGGTGAGTTTCTGGCTGAGCTGGCGAATCGCGATGCGGCGATTGCGCGTGCACTAGAACGCTTGTTGGAAGCGGAAAAATCCTCGGTGTTGGCGGAACCTAGTATTGCCGCGCTGCGTAATATTGCGACCGAACTAACGGCGGTAGCACCCAAATCGGTCGGCGGCTTTCAGCTGCTGCGCCCGCTCGGGCGCGGTGGTATGGGCGAGGTTTGGCTTGCCGAACGAAGTGCAGGTGCTGCAATTCAGCAGGTGGCGTTAAAAATATTGCGTTTCGACATCGGCAGCGAAGATTCCCGGTTACGCTTCCAGCTTGAACAAAAAGTGATAGCGTCAATGAATCACCCGTTTATTGCACGGATGATCGATGCCAATCACGGCCCAGGGGAGCAAGAGCTGCCCTGGATTGCCATGGAGTATGTCGATGGCTTGAATTTGGCGGAATGGTGTCAGCACAATAAACTTTCAATTCGCGCCCGGATCGAGCTGGTGATAAAGGTTTTGGAGGCGGTAGCGCATGCGCATCAGCATCTAGTTGTGCATCGGGATCTGAAATCCAGCAACGTCATGGTGACCCATGAGGGCGTGCCAAAACTGCTTGACTTCGGCATTGCCAAGCAAATGGGGGACATCAAGCAAACAGCGACGGCGCAGCGCTTTTTCTCCGTGGGCTCGGTGGCGCCAGAGCAATACACCGGCGAGCGCACCACAGTGGCCACTGATATCTATCAAATGGGGCTATTGTTATACGAATTGCTTGCAGGTGTGCCCGCTTACAATTTAGCTGGCTTAGCGCCTGCCCGAATCCAAGAGCTGGTGTTGCATCGTGCGCCCGAGCTGCCTAGCCGCGTGGCGGATGCTCAACACGCGGCTTTTTGCGGACTGGAGCGGTTAGCGCTACTTCAGCGTAGCCTTACCGGCGAGTTAGACCGCATTGTGATGTACGCGCTGCGTAAAAACCCGGCTGAGCGCTACACATCAGCGATTGAGTTCGCGCGCGATTTGCGTGCTTTTTTAGATGGCAGGCCAGTTTTGGCGGTGGGGCAAAGTAAGTGGTATCAAACTCGCAAATTTCTTGCCCGCCATTGGTTGCCCTCCAGTTTGGCTGGCTTTGCGATGCTGGCGACCTTCGCATTGATGCTGCAGCTTTTGATGCGCGATTCAGCGCTGACCTTAGCGCGTGAGCAAGCGTTTTTGGCACGTGACTTGGCGACCAAAGAGCGTGATAAAGCGCAAGACGTCAATGCGTTTTTGATTGATTTGTTTCGTGCTGCAAATCCAACCGCGAGTAATAAGAAGGATCTTTCAAGCACGGTCTTAGATGCGATCGAGTTACAAATTGCACGCCAACAATATGTTGAGGATCCAAGCGCCGCCCTAGCGCTGGTCAATGCCGCGCTTGGTTTGGGTGAAATACCGCAGGCAAAGCGGCTACTGACGGTCATGGTCGCGCAGCAAAAGCGTTATTCGCCAGATGAACGACGCCAGCTGTTATTTTTGCAGGCGAACGTGGCCAATATTGAGGCGGATTCGCCTCGGTTAAAAGTCATCAATGCGCTTCTAGCAAAAGATATTCGCGCAGCAAGTAAGCAGCAGCAAATCACGTTTATCGGCTATGTTGGGCAAACGCTGGTAGATTCCGACCCGCAGCGGGTATTGAACTTTACCGCGCTAGCGCCGCTGCCTCCGTCGCTGATCCGCCTGCGCGCGCGCAGCTTTATCGGTTTAAAGAATTATCCAGCAGCGATTGCGATGTTGGTTGAGGCGCGGGTACGAAAAGATTTGACCGCGATGGAGCATTTATCAATTTTGCAAATCCTAACCTTGGCGTATACGGCCAATAAGCAGGATGATCAAGCGCTGACCGTAAGCGCAGAGCTGATCGCCTCAGCTCAATTGCAACTCGGGGAAAAAAATCCGCGCTTGATACCATTTTGGAATACGCGTGCGAATACCTTGATCCAAGGAGGGCTGCAGGCCCAGGCGCTAGTTATCTATGATGAATTGCTGAAATGGCCCGCTATAAGCGAAAAGGTGCGATTCGTTTTAAGTATGAATCGCTTATTAGCGTCTACCAGCCTGCCGGACATCGACGAGCAATCGAAACAGCTTGCCTGGAATTTTTGGCGTAAACGCGCAACGCTTAACGCGACTTCAAGGGCGTACGCGAAAATTGCGCTGCTGCGCATATTGACGGCTGAGAACAATATGCGCCAAGCCCACACGATTGCGGCTATGCCTGATGTGATTAACGAACTAGAGGAGCCAGTGATCACTGAACTACGCATTTGGCGCGAAGTGCTGTCGGATGACTCACAAACGTATGCGAAGGGTGAAAATTGGCGTACGCAGTTGCAAAGCGTCGATAGTCGCGACTTACATTTGCGCGCTTTGATACGGCGTTAATTTGTAAAACCGACGGCGCATTTCGGCCTTTTGTTATTGTTTTGTAAAAATATGAACTGAAAATAAATGCACCAGCGGTTTAGCTGATACGAAAAATTACTGCGCGGCGTTCTAGGGGACACAAACCCACTTAAGGAACGATTATGAAAGCGCTTTTAGTCATGTTGATCTTGGTTTCGACTTTTGCCAACGCTGGCTGCGAACTACTTGAAGATCCGCCAATTTCTGGTGCCAACTGCTACCTGAATCGAGCTTATTTGCCTTCAGGAAGTGAGTGGACCCGGCTTTATTACAACCCCTCGAGCAAGGGGCTAAACAACAGCGGTGCAATGAGTGCGACGGCTAGCGTGGTTATGAGCGGCAACGATGCATTGATTGGCAAAGTCGAAGCCAATTCACCTATGCTAGACAGTGGCTCGGTCAGCGCAGGCACCGATTCGAGCGTTTGGATTGACGTTGTGCTACATCGCAATAGCATCGGCGCGAACAGCATTGAATTAATCGCATACCGCTATGCGTTTGGGAAATTGGTCGTGGAAAATTCAGTCGTTACTGCAACCTTGGGCACTACCGCAACTTCTGAATATGGCCTTGACTACAGCTATGCGAGCGACGGCACGGTAACCACAAACATTCGTGCGGCCGGTAGCAACCTAGTACTCGCCTCGCTCAATGTTGCGCAGTTCGGTCAAACCCTGCCATCTTTTAAATTACGTCGTGGAGTGCAACCTGCAGCTTCAGGCGTTTCGTCCGCAAGCTTCACCCAAAACACAATTCAGTAGGCGCGTTTTGGGGCGGGCTACGTAGGAAAACCGTAACTTATACCGCTGCAACAACTCGTTACAATCTAAAAGTTTGCACCGAGAAGCCTGTATTTACAGGCTTTTCAGTGCATAACTGCGAGCGTTTCAGCTGCTTTTCCCAACGCCGCGCTAAAAAGGCGTGATACGTTTTTCCGACAGATGGCGTTTACAGAGATGTACCCGCTTCATGTTGAGAATTCGTCATGTCAAACCCCGCCCAATTAATTATTGCCAAGCCTGACACCGTTGCGTCCGGCCAAATTACGCAGGGCAATGCGGAATCTGGCGAAGAAAATGCTCGAGCATTTTTTGGAAATACAAAAACTTTGAAGCAGTTCGTTGCCGCGAATGCGACAGTTCTGTCGCGCCCGGCATTTAAGCCGAAAGCCGAAAGCCCAAAATTTGAAAGACTAAAAAATGAAAGACTAAAAAATGAAAGGCAATGCATTGCCCTCGGCGGTATTGCTCAGGACACTCAAGAATCAGGTTGGGTAACGCTGCGAACGGACGCCTGTAAAGCCCGATTGCACACCCAAGGGCGTTGGCAAGCGGACGTCGAGATCGCGACGAACCTAACAAGGGTGTTGCTGGCACAAATTATGCCGACGTGTATCGAGCGAACGGTGGGTGCAGTTGATGCCAGTTCAGCACGCGCTGTGGTTTACGAGAATCTATGGATTGACGTTTTATTGCATCAAATTAAAAGCGAGCACGCTGCCATCTGCCCGCTCTCAATGCTTGAGCTTGCTGCTTATCGCGTTGTAAATGGTGACGTCAAATTGATTAAGAGCGTCAAGTCATCACCCATGCCGATGGAGATGCTTTCTGTCTTTACTTTGGGATATAGGCTCAAAAACAGCATCGTCACGATTGATATCTGCAGCGACTTAGACCGCTTAACTACAACCCATATTGACATTGAAAACTTTGGCGAAACGCTGCCAATCGTTAAACTTCGCTCGGGGCGCGCGCTACCGAACGGTATTTTTCGCGCGAAATATCGCCAGGTCGTTTCTTGGTCGGCTTAACTATTCAGGTGGGTTGACCCGCTTTTGCGCAAAAAAGCGCCGCATAAGCTGGATCGATTCGTTTGCCAATAGGCCTTTTTCGAGCGTGATGCGGTGGCCGTGCGCTGGGTCGCTGAACAGATCAAACGCGCTACCGCATGCGCCTGTTTTGGGCTCGGCTGCGGCAAAAAGCAGTTTGTCGATGCGTGCATGGACGAGTGCGCCGACACACATCGCACACGGTTCCAACGTGCAAACAAGCGTCGCGCCCGTCAGGCGGTGGTTGTGCTGCGTTTGCGCGGCATCGCGCAGCGCCAGAATTTCAGCATGGGCAGTAGGGTCACGCAGCGTACGGCTTTGGTTATAGCCACGCCCGATCACTTGATTATTCAATACGACGATTGCGCCAACCGGCACTTCGCCCTGCGCGAATGCGCGTTCGGCAAGTTCGAGCGCCAAACGCATCCAGCTTTGCTGCAGATTGCTCAAAACAGGCTATTCAACGCACGCGTATCAAAGCATGCCGGTTTCAAGCTTGGCGACATCGCTCATCATGTCGCGGTTCCACGGCGGATCGAAAGTTAGCTCAACGTCGGCTTCATTGATCGTTGGGATCAGCTCCAACACGCGCGTCACGTCGTTGGTCAGCGTTTCACCCATGCCGCAACCGGGTGCGGTCAGCGTCAGTTTGACTGAAACATTGCGTTTACCATCACTCGTCGGTGTTAGCTGCACTTCATATATCAGACCTAATTCCACGATGTTGACCGGTATTTCTGGGTCAAAGCAGGTTTTTAACTGCTGCCAGACGACTTTTTCGACATCATCGTCACTGGCATTTTCTGGCAATTCAGGCGCTTCCATAGGCTCTTTGCCAATCGCGTCTGCATCATCATTGGCGATGCGAAACAAATTGCCTTCGACATACACCGTAAAACTGCCGCCCAAAGCTTGGGTGATGTAGCCAATGCTGCCCACCGGCAATTCCACTTCATCGCCAGCGGGCACCAAAATCGCTTTGCAGTTGCGCTCAAAGCGCACGGGTTCGCTGCTACGGCTATAGCTCATAATTTCTGCGGCTTAATGTGTCAGGGCGCAAGTATGCTTGCCTTTGCCTGTGTGTGGAATGAAGCGGGTTTGTGTGCCTTGGCGTCGCGCTTATTTAGCGCGCTGCACCCAAAATCTTTAGGTATTGTGGGTGCACATTTCAAAACTCAGCGCGAGCATGTTGCACGTGGGACTGAAAAGATCCGTTCGCCCTTAGCCTGTCGAAGGGCAGATCCGCAAATTTCCTAACGAAGTGCAGGTCTGTGGCAGCGCATCGTGCGTTAACGTCGCCTCAGTTAGATGTGATTACGCTGTTAACTTCGACAGGCTCAGTGCGAACGGTTCTTACCCAGTATTTGACAAGTTGACCGCGAATGTTTCCTTGTGCGTCACTCAACGTGTTGGGGCTTAGTCTCGGTATGTTTTGGCCGAATCACGTGTTTTGCTCGAAACAATAGGCTGACAGAATAACTTTTGATCTCAGTCGAAAATTAACCATTACAATCTGGCTCACAAGCCTCGCCAATCCCTTTGCAATAACCCCATCAACACCAAATCCTGATAGCGCCCGCCCCAAAAACCGGCCTCACGCTGCAGCGCTTCACGCACGAATCCCAGGCGGGTTAATAAACGCATCGAAGCGATATTTTCTGGATGTACTTGCGCTTCGACACGGTTTAATTTTAGCGCGACGAATGCCCAATCGAGCACGGCGCTGACCGCTTCTTTGCCTATGCCTTGTCCGCGCCTATTCAAGGCAACGTCATAGCCTAAAATCGCGCTGTGCCAGGCTCGATTTTGTTTAAAAATGCCGCAGCTGCCGATCATCAATTCGGGCTGTAATTTGAGCGCGATTGCGAAGCGAATGCCGGGATTGGGCCAGTTGCGCGAGGCTTCGAAGGTTTCAATCAGCGTGTGTGCCTGCGCCAATTCCGTCAACGGGTCGCTACCGAACAGCGGCATTGCGGCCGCGTTGCTATGGTTGGCGAACAAGGCTTGTGCGTCAGTAAGTACGATTTGCCGCAGCGTCAGCCGGGGCGTGGTTAGCGTGGGAAATTCTGACATGACGAGCGTTCGATTAGATTTTTATAGCAGCGCAGTGTTTTGCTCTGCATCTGCGTCAGTGTCGGCACTTTTGCTAAATCGATGGCTAAATCCGTGGTGGGTGTTTGCAGCAATGATCGTGCGCGATTCGCTAGTTCTGCGCGATCACCCAGCGGCACTAAACCAGCCGGAAATGCCGCACGCAATTGCTCGCCCACGCCACCGTGATCAAAACCCATTACCGGGGCACCGCACAGCAAGGCTTCGGCGACGGTACGCCCGAAACTTTCTGGGCGGTTTGATAGCTGTAAAACCAACGCAGCGTGCGCATACAGCGCCGGTAAGTCAGTTCTTGATTCGCTAAAGATCGTCGCGTCGGTCAAACCTAGGGTGCAGCAAAGTTGTTTAATTTCGATTAGATAGTTGCTTCGCTCGGCTTCCACGATGCCGGCAAAAAAAAGCGCAGCGTCGACCCCACGCTGACGCAAATCTGCCAGCAAATGCAGCGCCTCGCTATGCCCTTTCAAACGTGTGCCGCGTCCCGCTAAAAGCAGCAGCTGTTTGCCTATTAAGCCCGGAAACTGCGTGTTAAATTCGGTTTGCCAAGCAGCGCTGTTTTGCGCCGGGTAAAAAAATTTGGTGTCCGCGCCGCGCTCAATCACGCTCAAGTCATCGCTTCGCACTTTGGGATAATGCTTGAGGACAT
>JBBQBR010000079.1:0-8087 GCA_038317875.1 Lysobacterales bacterium | reverse complement strand
CGCTCAGGCAGAGGCGGCGGGCGTCAAGCTGGCGGTTGCGGGGCGTGCGCTGGACGTCTATCTCGCCTCGGACGCGGCGAAGCGTTTTGATTCCGAAGAAAGTGACAACGACAAGTCTTTGCCGCCGGCAGTGAATGCCATTCTTGCGCGGGCTGGGATTGACTTGGGAAACATCGGCGAGTTGACTGAAAGCACCGACACGACGTCGGTCTCAGCGTTTGGTTATGCGGTTTTTAAGGTTTGCGATGGCGAAAACGCGGCGCTTTTGCAATTGCGCAAGGCTTGGGCAGCGCGTGCTTT
Organism: Lysobacterales bacterium; assembly: GCA_038317875.1. Lineage (GTDB taxonomy): Bacteria > Pseudomonadota > Gammaproteobacteria > Xanthomonadales > SZUA-5 > JANNYA01. The sequence continues at coordinate 7,787 of JBBQBR010000079.1, read as the reverse complement.
TGATATCAGCTTTTTGAGCTTGAGTACCGATGAGAAAACCCAATTTTCGCAGGCCGTGGTGGCTCAAGGGCGAGCGGAAATATTGCCGTTAGCCCAGGCCTATGTCGATAGCTGGCTTGCAATCGCCGCAGTAAAAGTGGGATGCGCGCCGCAAGCAATGCGCTACGCTGATTTCGCGCTTGCTGATTCCACTAATACGTTTGCCGATGGCATTTTGGGGATGACGCGTAGCGGCTTGCTGCTTAATGCGGCAAAAAATAGTGACGCACAAATTGAAATTGCGTTGGCTGCGCGCAAAAAGGCGATGGCGGAATTTTTGCGTGGCGGCGATGCATTTGCGACGATTGCGGTGCAAGCGGGTTTAGTCGGAACAAAAGCAGCGTTCAACGAAGACTATTTAAACGATTTCGAGATGTATGACACCGAATTCAAACGCATTCTTTCTGTTTCGCAGACGCCCGTTTGGCGCGTCAAGGCAGATGTCTCGGCTAAGGTGACGGAAATCCGACTCAGTAAATGCGGCATGGGCGCATGGATTTCTCAACTCTTTGCTGATTTTCTGGCACCAGAATGGCCAACGGCATTGGCCGTGCTGCATGCGAAAGGTCAGGATGAGGTAGTTGCGGCCTATGAATTAGCTGACTGGTTTAACACCGACAAAGAGCTCAGCGACTTCAATAACCATCTGTCATTGCTTGAAAATGCGCCAGATAGCAAAGAGCTGGTCTGGCAAGCCTATGGTCAAGCCGAAACCAAAGCCGAATTCGAGCGCGCGGCGAGCGCAATTACGCTTTCTGCGCCGGAAAATGGTTTGGCTATCGTCAAAATATTCGGCCATGAGTTTCTGCTTGCTAGTGGCGAGAGAAGCTCTCCTGTACTACCGAGTCCGACGCGTTGGTACACGCTGACCGAAATTCAGGCGAAATTTCGGGATTCTTATCCGTTTAAGGCTTTAACTGGCGAGTAGTTGTGCGAATGGCTGCGGGGCTCTGTAGTCAGATTGTCATGTGATTTAAGCGGTTTCGACATATTCAAAATTTAGCTTTCCAAGATTCGAACTCTTGGAAATACACATGGATCAGCGTCGTTCAATAGCCCCGTTAAATCACGCGCCCCGGCGCAGTTTCACCCCGCGCCTGAGCAACCTCGCGCTGGCCTTGCTCAGTATTGGCTTTAGTCCGCTGCTGTGGGCGCAGGCAACGCCTTGGTATTTGAGCGCGAAAGCGGGTGTTGCGGAATTCAAGCTTGATGAGCCGTTTCGCGACTCAATTGCGCTAAGTAGCGCGCAATATCAAAGCGATGTCAAAGATACTGGCGTGCAGCTAGGGTTGGGCTATCAGCTCAATCCAAATTTCGCGCTTGAGCTGCATTATGGCGCTTTGGGCCGGGTGGAGCTGAGCGCAAATAGCGCGCTGCCGCCGGTGCAGATTGATAGCAAACTGGAAACGCAGGCGCTTGCGCTGGATTTTGTCGCGAGCTTTCCGGCCACTGAGCAGCTGGATGTTTACGCAAAAATTGGCGCGGTGCGTTGGGATATTGATGCCGACACCACATTAGTTGACCGTCTCGATTCATCACGCAACAACCGCAGTCAAATTAACGCCAACGGCGTAGCCGCGAAGTTTGGTGTCGGCGTGCGCTTTGATCTGAGTGAGAAGTTTGCGCTGGGCCTGGAGCTGGAGCAGTTCAAAGCGGGGGAATCCGATTCGATCGGCCGCGAACAATTTCGCTTAGCAAACGCCACGCTCATTTATCGATTTTAATTAAAGGATTTAGCCATGAATGATGTACAGCGTCACGATGAATTAGAAGATTTAGGCTGCAACCCCAGCAGCAACCCGGAGTTTGGCGAAATCCTGCATTCGGGGCGCCGGGACTTTTTAAAGCGCAGTGCGATGGCCAGCGCCATTTACGCGGCGGGCGTGCCGATACTAAGTAGCTGCGCCCGTGGGACGCATGCGCAATCGCTGCCCGTTACCGCTGGCGGTATTGGTTTCCAAAGTGTCGCGATGCTGCCGACCGTCGATAAAGTCGTGGTGCCAGAGGGCTACACGGCTGAAGTACTGATCGCCTGGGGTGACCCGATTTCGAACGGCGCCAGCTTTAAGCAAGACGGCAGCAATAGCGCCGATGAGCAACTGCAGCAATGGGGTATGCACAATGATGGCATGCACTTTTTCCCATTTGAGCGCCGCGCGTTCGGCGGGGTCAAAATGCCTTCGTCGAGCAATGGTTTGCTGGTATCGAACCATGAGTATGTCGACCACGGCCTGCTTTTTAGCGATGGCAGCGCAGCTTGGAGCGCCGAAAAAGTTCGCAAATCGCAGGCTGCGCATGGCGTTGGCGTGATCGAAGTCGCAGAGTCTGCGGGCCGCTGGAGTGTCGTGCGGCCATCAAACTATGCGCGCCGCATCACTGCACGCACGCCGATGCGCATCACCGGCCCAGCCGCGGGCAGTGCTGCGGTAAAAACCGCCGCCGATCCTTTAGGTGTGGAAGTTTTAGGCACGCTCAATAATTGCTCGCACGGCTACACACCTTGGGGCACGTTCTTAACCGGCGAAGAAAACTTCAATGGTTACTTCGTCAATCGTGGCACTTTAACCGCTGATCAAAGGCGCTACGGAATTTCGGCCGCAGGCGCGGGCTATCGTTGGCATGAATTTGATACGCGCTTTGACGCCGCAGTAGAAGCCAACGAAATGAACCGCTTCGGCTACGTCGTTGAAATCGACCCTTTTGAGCCGAATTCGGTGCCCGCGAAACGCACCGCGCTGGGGCGATTTAAGCATGAAGGTGCAACGGTAACGCTAGCAACGGATGCGCGCGCGGTGGTGTATTTGGGCGACGATGAGCGCTTTGAGTACATCTATAAATTTGTCTCGAACGGACGCTTCGACGCGAAAAATCGCGCAGCGAATTTCAGCCTTTTGGATACTGGCACGCTGTATGTCGCGCGCTTTAATGCTGACGGCACCGGCGACTGGCTAGAACTGAGCGCCGGTAAAAACGGCCTGACCGCAGCGGCTGGCTTCCCGGATCAAGGCGCGATTTGCGTACGCACCCGGCAAGCTGCCGATTTGGTAGGCGCTACAAAAATGGACCGGCCAGAGTGGATCGCGGTCAATCCATTTAACAAGGAAGTCTATGTGACGCTGACCAATAATTCTAACCGCGCAGTGGGCACCAACCCGCCGGTCGATGCAGTGAACCGTCGCGCGGCCAATAGTTTTGGGCAAATTGTGCGCTGGACCGAAGCGGGCAGTGATCCGGCGGCGTTGCGTTTTGCTTGGAACTTGTTTGTCGAAGCGGGCGATCCGGCCCATGCGGATGTCAATAAACGCGGCAATATCAAAGGCGACTGGTTTGGCAGCCCAGATGGGCTTTGGTTTGATCAACGCGGTGTGCTGTGGATTCAAACTGACGTTTCAACCTCAACCCTGGGTCGCGGGGACTACATCAATTACGGCAACAATCAAATGCTTGCCGCTGATACCAGCACCGGGCAAGTGAAAAGATTTCTAACCGGGCCAAACGGCTGCGAAATTACCGGGGTAGTCTGCACCCCAGATGGGCGCAGCATGTTTATTAACGTCCAGCATCCGGGCGAATCGCCGAGTGAAAATTCGGACCCAGGCAATCCCACTGCGATTTCAAACTGGCCCGATGGCCCTGGCCGTGCTGGCCGACCGCGCTCGGCTACGGTGGTGATCCGCAAGCGCGATGGCGGTGTGATCGGTAGTTGATACCGCAATTTGTTGGTCATTGGCTTGACATGTCAATGGCTTGACAGGTCATTGGCTTGACCGGGCGTTGGCTTGACAGGTCATTGGCTTGACCGGGCGTTGGCTTGACCGGATGTTGGCTTGACCGGGCGTTGGCGTAAACCGTTAACGCCCTTTATTTATCGCCGCGAATGAAGTGTTGTTGATTTCCATTTTTTGCCCTAATATATACTGCAATATATATTTTCTAGGTGCGGCCATGATTGAAACCAAAATTGCCAAGCTATTCAAAAATGGTGCAAGCCAAGCGGTGCGATTACCCGCTGAATTTCGTTTTGAAGGCGATCAGGTTTACGCATCACGCCACGGCGCGTCTGGTGACATCGTCTTGTCTAGGCGGCCGGGCGCGCTCGCATGGGGGGCTTTTTTCGAGCTGTTGCGCAGTATTGACGTTCCAGATGAGTTTATGGCGCAACGGGAACTCAATACTGTTCCTGCTTCCGAAGGGGTTTTTGATGCTGAGCGCGGCATGGCGGGCGCGCCCTAAGATGCTGCACATGCTTGATACGGACACCGCCAGCTATCTGATTAAAGGCAAGTCGCCGCTCGTAGAAGCCCGCCTGAGCGCACTGGTGCCGGCAATGGTCTGCATATCCGTAATCACGCGGGCGGAGTTGCTGTACGGACTAAAACGCTTGACCGGCGAACACCGTTTGCACTTAGCGGTGCGTCAATTCCTTAAAATCGTGAATGTATTGGATTGGGACAGTGATGCTGCGAATTGGTATGCCGATATTCGTCATCAGTTAACGTCAGACGGGCTTCCCATTGGCGAGCTAGATATCATGATCGCCGCGCATTCACTTTCAGCGGGAGCGGTTTTGGTCACCAATAATCAACGGCACTTTGCGCGTATCAAGGCACCGCTCGTTATAGAAAACTGGTCGTAGCCGCCGAAAAGATTTGAGTGCCAAACAGTTGTTTTGGCGCCTTGAGCATCAAGAGCAAGAATTAGGTCTGCTATCGTGGGGCAACGCTACCTTGAGGATTTTGTGGTGTTAACTCTTTTTAGCGACCGGGCAAGCGGTGCAAGCGCCACAGCTACTTTTGTCTTTCGCCATCGCATTGCGCCAGTGATCGCGCACGTTGTGCGCAACTAGGGTGGCGGCGATGCCGACGATGCATAGAACGATCAACAGTTGTAGAGAGATCATTGCAGCCTCACTGGTTCAAGAAAATCGTTAAGTGGTGAAGAAAAGCGTGATGCGATAGGTTAAAAACGCGGCGGCATAGGCCATCGCGAACAAATAGCCAGTCATCAGCGCGGTCATCTTCCAGGAATTGGTTTCGCGCTGAGTCACCGCCAAGGTCGATAAACACTGCGGCGCGTAGACAAACCACGCAAGGAAGGCTAGCGAAGTCGCAAAGCTCCACTGGCTGGCAATAATGGGCGCAAGCGCGTTTGCCACTTGATCGTCGGTGCCCGAAAGCGCGTACACCGTGCCTAAGGCGCCGACTGCAACTTCGCGTGCCGCCATGCCGGGCACTAGCGCGATACAAATTTGCCAGCCAAAGCCAATCGGTGCGAATAAAACCTCTAGACCCCGGCCAATAAGCCCGGCAAAGCTGTAATACACAGCGGGTTCCGTAGCACCAGCGGGTGCGCCCGGATAAGACGCTAAAAACCACAGCAGAATCATCAGCACTAAAATGGTGGTGCCCACGCGGCGCAAGAAAATACGCGCGCGCTCCCACAAACCGATCAACAAATTGCGTGGGTGCGGCCAGCGATAGCTCGGTAGCTCCAGCAGCAGCGGAAACGCCGTGCGCACTTTCACCGCGCGCTGAGCAATGGCTGCGACTACAATGCTGCTGACGATGCCTGCCACATAAAGCGCAAACAAGGTAATACCCTGCAGGTTAAACAAGCCAAACACGCTCTGGCGCGGGATCATCGCACCGATAATTAGGGTGTACACAGGCAGCCGCGCCGAGCACGTCATCAGCGGTGCAATCATGATTGTGACTAGGCGTTCGCGCGGATTTGTGATCGTGCGCGTCGCCATAATCCCCGGCACCGCACAGGCAAAACTGGACAGCAGCGGGATAAACGAGCGCCCGGACAAGCCCACGCTTAGCATCAAACGGTCCAGCAAAAATGCCGCACGCGGTAAATAGCCCGAATCTTCCAGCGCCAAAATGAAGGCAAATAGAATCAAAATTTGCGGTAGAAACACAACTACACTGCCAACGCCAGCAAATAGGCCGTCGCGCAGCAAGCTTTTGAGTGGGCCTTCTTGCATGGAACCTACCACTAAATCGCTCAGCATCATCACGCCAGCGGTCAGCCCTTCCATGAGCGGTGCGGCCCAGGCGAATACTGCTTGGAACATAAAAAACAGCACCAGCGCCAGCAGCGTCAGACCTAAAACGGGGTGCATGACCACCGCGTCTAGCCGGTCTTGCCAGGCGGGCAGCACACAGTTTTTGTGCACCGACGCATTCAGAAGAGCCTCAACCTGGGTGTACAGCGCTTGAATACTTTTCGCATCGGCTTCCGGTACGGCGATGCGGCGCAAGGTCGAAATCTTTGCGGCATCGACGCGCTTTTCGGAATCCTCGTGCGCCGAGGCGTCTGGCGTAAATGCAGCAATGGCATCAACCAAAGCTTGTGCGCCTCGTTTGCGCACGGCAACGGTTTCAACTACAGGCAAACCTAGGCCTAGCTGCAATTTCGCAACGTCAATTTCCAAGCCGCGCTGACGCGCAAGGTCGATCAGATTCAGCGCTACGATCATCGGCCTGCCGACCGCTTTGAGTTCCAAAACTAGGCGCAGACCTAAGCGTAAATTAGTCGCATCTAGCACCGCGACTAGCAAATCGGGTGGAAGCTCGCCGCCAAAACCACCGATCACCACATCGCGCGTCACGCGTTCGTCGGCGCTAGCGACCTGCAAACTGTAGGTGCCGGGCAAATCCAACACCGCGCAGCGGCGCTGCTTGGCATCAGTGAATTCACCTTCGCGTTTTTCCACGGTAACGCCTGGGTAATTCGCAACTTTCTGGCGGCTACCGGTCAGTAAATTAAAGAGCGCACTTTTACCGCAGTTCGGGTTGCCGACCAGGGCAATACGGAGTGCATCGGTGCTCACTGCGCCGCCTTATTCGATTCGGACTTAACCAGTATTTTTTGTGCCTCGGCACGACGCAGCGCGAATTTTGTACCGCCAATCTTCACCGCAATCGGGTCGCGTTTGAGTAAGCCAAAGCCCACAACGCTGATCGAAGCGCCCGGTAAAAACCCCAGTTCCCACAGCCGCCGCGTAACCAACGCATCCAGCGAACCAAACGCCAAGCTCGCTTTGATATCGACGACAATGGCATGTTCGCCTTTGCCAAGTTGCTCTAGAGTGCGTGTAGGCGCAGCGGCAAATTCCGGGGCAGCGCCAAAACGAGCGTCGTTTTCAGGCCACGCGTCGCCTGGCGCTGTATTCACGCCGGTCATAAGTTGATTCGTGCTTTGTTGTTGCGGGGAGCCGTCCATAAACGTGATCATACCGCAAATGCGAATGAATGCTATTAAGATCTTGCAATAGTTTCACTCATATCGGCTGCAAATTGGCATAACTTGATTTGAGTCAATAAAAAACGCACCCGGAGCCGGAAACTGCGCCAAAAAACTACACAAGTTCTCCATAAAGTCTACGCAGCGCCTGCGCATTTGTGGCGCACATTGCCTACAGCCAACCCAGGAGCAACATCATGATCCGCACAATATTCGCACTGCTGTTTACGCTCAATGTAGTTTCCGCAACGGCTGAACCCGCCCGACCTGGTCAACCGCCTGGGCCGCCGCCTTTTACCGAATTGGCAAACGCGTTAGCCTTAACCGAGGCGCAAGTTGCGCCCACAATGGTCATTTTTGAGACTCAGCACGCGCAAATGCGGGCGCTAGCAGCACCAAATCGTGAGCAGCGCGAACAAATCCGCGCTGCGACTCAAGTCAAGTTGGCGAGCATTCTTAGCGCGGAGCAAATGCAAAAGCTGAAAGAATTCAATGCC
>JBBQBR010000078.1:0-8099 GCA_038317875.1 Lysobacterales bacterium | reverse complement strand
AGCCCCATTCGCGAATTAGCGCCCAACTTGCTGCACCTAAACGCAGGCGGGTGGGAGATTTTTTGGATCAGCTTTTATGGCTTTGCGACCTATGGCAACGCCGGCTACTTGCGCGAACAAGTTTGCAAATACATGTGCCCTTATGCGCGTTTCCAAAGCGCAATGTTTGATCACGACACCTTGGTTATTTCCTACGACACCACGCGCGGTGAGCAACGTGGGCCGGGCAAACGCCAACCCCGATTAGCTGGCGCACCGATTTCCATACCAAACCCTACCCGATCAGCTGTAGCGGTTGCTGGCGAGGTGGCTGCAACTAGCCAAGGCTTCAACTTATCGACCGCATCGACAAAAAAACTAGGCTTATTGAACCTTGGTGATTGCATCGACTGCACCCTGTGTGTGCAGGTGTGCCCAACAGGCATCGACATACGCGATGGTTTGCAAATTGACTGTATTGCCTGCGGCGCCTGTATTGACGCGTGTGATTCCGTGATGACAAAAATCGGCTTGCCAGTGGGATTAGTCCGCTATTCAACCGAAAATGCGATGGCGTCCAAGCCCACCCGCATTCTCCGCCCGCGCATCATCATCTACGGCATGCTGTTGCTAACACTATTCGCTATTTTGGGCGCAGGTTTAGTCGCACGCAAGCCACTCTTGGTCGATGTGTTACGTGATCGCAACGCGCTGTATCGCGTCGTGGGTGATGGCGAAATCGAAAATAGCTATACCTTAAAAATCACCAACAAAGCCGCAGAATCCCGCCGGTTCTTAATCTCTCTTGATGCGCCAAGCTATCTGCAGCTATTGGATTCCGCTCAGGAAGTCGCACTCAAGCGCCAAGGCAAACTCATTGAGGTGCCCGCGCGTTCAACGCAAGCCTATCCAGTCACCGTGCGTATGCGCAGCGCTGACGCGATTAAGCCCGGGCTTAGTAGCCGGACACATATTAAATTTGCTGTTTCTGCGCTGGATCAGCCAGATTTAGCACGGACTGAAGAAAGTTGGTTTTTTGCCCCCACGGAGCTAAAAGATGCGCACTAAAAACCTAAACCCCGAAGCGACTGACAAAGTAAGCCGCGTGAAAGCGCGTTTTGAGCCGATGCTACTGTTGGTCATCGGCATTCCAGCTTTGACCGTGTTGGGGGGAATTTATACGATGTATCTGGCTTTCAACGGGCCAGAAAACCTGACCCCAGCTAAGCCTGAGCCTACTTTCAAAGGGGTTCCACTCAGGTAAACCTATGGACGGTGACGCGCACAATTTTGCTGTCAATTTGCACTGCGCGCACTGCGGCGACGCTTTGGTGCAACCGTTTTCGGCTGAGTTGACCCGTGACAGTAATACGACGCTAACACAAGCTGCGTCAAAATCTTCCCAGGCAAACCCACTAGAATTTGAGTTTGAAGGCCGCTGGGTGCGCGTGTGTTGTGTGGGCTGCCGCGCCGCGATGGCATTTTCATGCCCGATCAATGTAAGTGATGTAGCCGCTTTCAGCGATTGGGATCGCGTAGAGCTGCTTGAAGCTGCTGAACGCTTTGACGACGGTAGTTTTATGCTGTGTTTTGCGATTGACGCCATACACTGCCCAAATTGTGCTTGGCTCATTGAAACGACATTGCTACGCAGCGCGCCCGAGTTGCAAATAACCTGTGATGTGCCGCTGCGCCTTGTGCACCTGCGTTTTGATCCAAGGGTGCGCCCACTCAGTCACATCGTCGCAGAATTAAGTGCGCTCGGTTACCCCGTGCGCTTAGTTGCTAGCCAGCTTAATGACCGCAGTGCCAAGCGCAAAGCGCTAAAAGAGTTGTTTATTGCCGGGTTTTGCGCAGTGCAAGCGATGATGTTTGCCGAGCCGCTGTATTGGACAAATACCGATTTACCTGCGGAAACGGCACATTTTTTTGCCTGGTTGAGCGCTCTGATTACCTTGCCCGTAGTGGGATATTGCGGCGCGCGTTTTTTGCGGGGCGCACGCAATGAGTTACGCTTATTTCGTCCGGCTATGGACACCTTAATCAGCATTTCGATCTTTTTGGCGCTGATTGGTAGTTTCGTCGGCCTATTGATGGGTTCGACACAGGTGTATTTCGACGCCATTGCCATGTTTGTATTCGTGCTGCTGCTCGGGCGCATGTTGGAATCCAGTTTGATGGCGCGCGCGCGCGCGCAGGCTACGCGTTTGAACGGGGTGGTGCCAGAACTGGCCGAACGCGACACAGGCGAGCGCGTCGCAGTGGCTCAGTTGAAAATAGGGGATCGACTGCGCGCTGTAATGGGTAGCACTTTGGTTGCCGACGGCGTTTTGGCATCCGAGATCAGTGCATTTAACGAAGCCCTACTCGACGGCGAATCGCGCCCGAAAAACCGCCGCCGTGGCGAGCGTGTGTATGCCGGTGCCAGCGTCTACAGCGGCGACTGCGTCTATCTAGTAGACGCTTTGGGCGAACACACCGAGCTGGCTCAGATCGCCCGCTTGTCGCGCACGGCAAGCGCCGCACGCATCCCAAACGCGGCACAAGAAGCGCAGCTCGCCACCCGTTTCACTTCAGTGGTGTTGGTAGTGGCGGTTTTGACGGCCTTGGCCTGGTGGCTGATTGCGCCAGAACGCGCGCTTGCCGTGACCCTAAGCGTGCTAACCGTTGCCTGCCCGTGTGCGTTGGGGCTGGCGTTGCCGCTCACGCGCGCCGTTGCACACGCGCGATTGCAAAGCATGGGCGTTTTATTACTCAAACCAGATGCTTTGGAGCGGTTAAACCGCGTCGATAGCGCGATGTTGGACAAAACCGGAACTTTGACTGAGTTAATGGCTGCTGCGCCGAGCGTAACTGCGCTTTTTGAAAAAGAAAGCGCCGCACTAGCTAACGCTGCAAGCTTTAACGCCAGCCACGCTTTAGCCTTGGCGCGCGCGCTTGAGCAGGGCCAAAGCCACCCCATTGCCGCCGCATTTTTATCTGCAGGCCAGACGCAAGAATCACCACAACCGGCACTGCAAGCAACGCAGATTGAGGTTTTGCCGGGTCAGGGCGTGCGCGGCAACATCAGTGGCCAAACCTGGACGCTCGGCTCGCCCCAACTATTTGACTTACCCGACAATGGCGATATCGTGCTAGATGGCGCACTCGGACGTGCACATTTTTCGATTGATGAAAGCTTACGTCCAGGTGCGGCTGAGGCCGTGGCGGCACTGCAAACGCTCGGGCTAGCACTGGAAATACTATCCGGCGACAGCGCAGAACGCGTCGAGCGCGTGGCTAGCCGCTTAAAAATTGCGCATGCGCAAGCGCGCTTAACGCCAACCCAAAAACGCGCGCAGGTACTGGCTGCAAACGCGGCCGGACACTTTCCACTCATGTTGGGCGACGGCATTAACGACGCCATTGCGCTGGCAAGCGCGCACGTTGCAGTCACCTTTGGCAGCGCAAGCGGGATCGCCCATGCGCAAGCAGACGTTTTAATATTGGCGCGCGATTTGCGTGTACTGCCCGAAATTATTCGCGTTGCCCGGCGTAGCAACAGCATTGCCCGGCAGAATTTACGCTGGGCACAAAACTACAATTTGCTGGTTATTCCATTGGCCGCTTTGGGGCTAATTGGCCCAGGTTTAGCGGCACTTGGCATGGGTTTAAGCTCGCTGATCGTTACCTGCAACGCCGCCCGGCTTTGGCCCTGGCAGGCAGCGTCCAGTCCAAGTTTCGACACGATGGCGGATTCAAGCCGCGCCAAGACTGCTGTAATCAACTCGAGTGCGCCATGAATGCAATATTGATATTGATTCCCATCAGCCTGCTGTTTGTCGGCGCTGGCATCTGGGCCTTCTTTTGGGCCGTGGATAAGGATCAGTTTGAGTCATTAGACCGCGCCTCGCTGGAGCCATTGGACACGGCTGTGGTTGACCCGCTGGAGCGGCCACGCGCCGGGCCAGATGCTTGAGCTATCGGTCATTGACTTATCGGTGATCGAATGGCCGATTTTAGTCAGCGCCGCACTCGCCGGCTTTTTGGGCTCCGGGCACTGCGTGCTGATGTGTGGCGCCATTTCAGAATCACTCAATCGCGTTAGCAATGGTCTAGCTAGCAATGGTCTAGCTAGCAATGGTCTTGCTAGCAAAAGTCTGGCCAGCAGCACATTAGCAAAAATCAATCCCACGACGAAGCTGCGCGCCTGTGGCACCCGCTGCGGCGGTTCAATCACCCAAAACTTAAGCCGCATCGCTGGCTATGCACTGATGGGCGCGCTAGTTGGTGGCTTAGGCAATGGCGCACTGCACGCCACCCGCGCACTGGAACTGCGCGCCTTTGCGCAAATTGCCAGCGGCTTAATCATGATCCTAATCGGCGCGACCTTATTGTTCGAACGCAAAGCCTTTGCCAGCCTGGAACGGCCCGGGCTGAAATTACTTCCATACCTGATCAAACTGCGCAACCGCCTACCCAAACGCGCCGGTTTAACCCGCGATATCGCCGCCGGTTTGCTGTGGTCTTTGATGCCGTGCGGCATGGTTTACGCCGCCCTAAGCGCCGCATGGCTGAGCGTTTCCGCACTGCAAGGCGGACTGATGATGCTGTGTTTTGGCATGGGCACATTGCCAGCATTGCTAGGCTTGAGCCACATTTTGCTGCGCCTGGAGCGCGCGCCCAGATTGAAACGCAGCGCGGGCGCGCTGGTGTTGTTACTCGGCGTGCTCAGCTTGGGCTACGCCAGCGGAATGGACAACCATCACACTGTGGCAGCTTTTATCAGGGGTTGTTTGCCGGCGTTTTAGATGCGTGGCTGAGCTGTCGGAAAGCCAAGAACTGGCCCATGCCCAAAAAGCTGCGCACGATCAAGCTTTATTCCTTAAACCGCATTTTTGTTAGGCTAGATAACTGACTAGTTAGAGCGGAGGCTTTACATGCAAATTTGGCCAGTACCAGACGCTAAGGCGCGGTTTAGTAAGTTTTTGGACGCATGCGTTTCCGACGGACCGCAGATGGTGACCAAGCGGGGCATACAAGCTGCAGTGCTGATTCCTGTTGAGGTATGGAAGCGCCTTCAGGCGACAGCGCGCCCGAGCTTAAAGGAACTGCTGCTGACTGACGTTGCTCGAATGGATATACCGATTGGAATCTCAAACGAACCTCATAAGGTCGAGCATCCTCGCCAACGTTGAATTCGGCCGACCCGCGGCTTGAAAACCAATGGCAGCGCGATGCAGCCGAATTCCGCGTGATTGCCCAACAATTTTTAGATGGGACGAGTCGAATACCTAGGGCGTTGCCCTAGGCATAAGATATGCCGCGCCGTTGGCGCTTGTTTTAGACACAAGTCGAAAATTCTGCGTCTTCGCAAGTTCCGGCGCTGCTGCCATCAGCCCTATGCCGCACTCAAATTATTCGCAATCGCGTAACGCACCAAATCCGCAACCGATTGCGCGCCCATTTTTTGCAGCACATGAGCTTTGTGGGTGCTGACGGTTTTGACGCTTAAATTCAGGCGATTTGCGATCTCGCCCACGGTGCCACCGGCCACCAGCGCAAGGAACACTTGATGTTCGCGGTCTGACAGGCTTTGATGGGTTTTAGCGTCGCTTTGCCCGGAGTGCAGGCTGATCGCTAATTGCTCGGCCACGTTGCCGCTGATGTAGATGCCACCGCGCGCAATCTTGTCCATTGCCGCCAGCAATTGCGTGGATGCGCAATCCTTGGTCAGATAGCCAGAAGCGCCGGCGCGAATGGCGCGCAGCGCGTACTGATCTTCTTCGTGCATCGTCAACACCAGGATGCGCAGGTTGGGAAATTCGGTTTTCGCTTGTTTGATCAAATCAACGCCGCTACGGCCTTTTTGGGCATCAGGCATGGACAGATCGAATAACGCCAGCTCAATGGCTTGTGCGCGCAAAATTTGCATGGCTTGCGCGCCATCGGCCGCTTCGGCCACAACGCTAAAGTGCCGCGATTCCGCCAAAATACGCTTCAAGCCATCGCGCACTAGGGTGTGGTCATCGGCAATCAGGACATTGATCATCGTAAAATTTCCTTGTCCTTTGCAACTGCCAATATCGGCTTGGGCAAGCGCACGCTCAAGCGCGTGCCACTATCAATTTGTGATTCAATTTCTAACGTACCGCCCAGCGCATAGGCTCGTTCGCGTATGCCCAATAGGCCGCGTTTACTGCCGTTCAAAGAGTTCGACCGCACACTGGGCGCATCCAACCCGACGCCGTCGTCGCGCACGGTAATATCAACAATATCGCCTTCGTCAATAATATCGATGTGCACCAATGTGGCGCGCGCATGCTTACTGACATTCGTTAGCGCTTCTTGCACGATCCGAAAAACATTGCTGGCAAGCTCAGGCGGCAGCTGATTCAATTCTGGATCAAACAGCATCACACACTGGGCGCTGTTGCGCGTGCAAAATTCTTGTTTTAGCCAATCCAGTGCGGGCTCTAACCCCAAATCATCCAAGATCAGCGGCCGCAAATCGGCAGCAATTCTGCGCGTTGCAGTCACGGTTTGATCCAACTGTGTCCGCATGCGTCGCAAAACTTGATGAACCGCGAATTGCTCGGCACTAATACTGTCTAGACACTGCGAAACATCAATCTTCAGTGCGGTCAGTAGCTGCCCTAATTCGTCGTGAATTTCGCGCGCGATACGGCTTTTTTCTTCTTCGCGTGCTTGTTGTGCAACGCGCGCCCAGGCTTTGATTTCTGCATGCGCCGCCGCCAGTTCGTTGTGCGCTTTGGCATGCTCGCTAATATCGCGCACAAACGCCGAATAGGTCACCCGCCCCGCAACTTCAGCGCGCGAAATCGACGCTTCAATCGGAAATTGCGCGCCATTACGATGCAAGCCAAACAGCAATTGTTCCCCGCCCATCCGGCGCGCACTGCTGCCGGTTTTACCGAATTCATCGACATTACGCTGATGCGCAGGACGAAATTGCGGCGGAATCAAGCAATCTAAAGCCCGGCCTATGATCTCTGCAGCGGCATAGCCAAACATCTGCTCGGCGGCTTGATTAAAAAAGCGAACATGCTGGCTGGCGTCAAGAAAAATCACCGCATCCATTGAGGACTCCATCAACGCCAGCAGCGGTAAATCCGTAATGGGTTCGGGCATCGGGATCTCAGAGTTCAAAGCGTTAGACGGCAACACTCTAAAGTATGCCAGAACTGCCAAGGTGTCCAGGTCAAGCCCGTGTATGCAAAATTTTGATCCAGGTCAAAACCGCATGCGGCAACAAGCTTTACTTTTGCGGCGTCATCTCTGGGGTGTTGCCATGTTCAAACGCATACTAATCGCCACCGACGGAAGCGAACTTTCCCGTCACGCACTTTCCGCTGGCCTGGAATTTGCTGCCTCGATTCAAGCCAGCGCCATTATCGTGCATATCACCACACCGTATGTGGCGATGCTGCTGCCCACCTACCCGCTGCCTTCAGGCTCCCTGCCGACGATCGAGGAGCATCGAAAGTTCAGCAAAACGGGCGCAGACAATCTATTGGTGCCCGCACTGGCGCTGGCAAAGGAAAAGGGCGTTTCTGCAGCCAGTGTTGCGATCGAGCATGAACAACCTTGGCGCGGCATTTTGCAAGTTGCCAAGAGTGAGGAATGCGACTTGATTTGCATGGCTTCGCACGGCCGACGCGGTTTGAGCGCGCTTTTAATGGGCAGTGAAACCCAGAAGGTGCTGACCCATTCGCACTTGCCCGTGCTGGTCATGCGCTAGCACAAGCAAAAGCGAGTTAGAGCAAGCCAGTCATGCAAGCAGCGAGCCTTGAATTTCCGGGGGAACTTGATTACGCGCAAGGTGCGAACGGTGCCGCGCAGGTCGGCGCAAATGACACCAGCGGGCATGGAGCCAACGTGCACGGAGCCAGCGCGTATGGGGCGTGGCTGCTCAGTAATGTGGTGTCTATGGAAGCGGCGGTCGCGCGCGCCAGGGCGCGCGGTGCAAAACAGTTAGACGCAGCATCGGTGACGCAACTGGATACCGCCGGCGCTTTGCTGTGGGCAAAACAGTTCGACGTGGTACGTGGGCTGGACGCCGAACACCAATCCTTGTTCGATTTAGTGCGCGGCACATTGCATGCAGAGCCAGTAGCAGC
>JBBQBR010000077.1:0-8151 GCA_038317875.1 Lysobacterales bacterium | reverse complement strand
GATCCCGAAAACCTGCTGGTGATGCAAACCGCACGCGGTACGCTGGTGATCGAATTGGCCAACGCGTTCGCGCCCGAACACGTCAAAAATCTTAAAGCGCTAGCGCGCGAGGGCTATTTCGACGGTTTGGCGATTACTCGCAGTCAAGATAATTTCGTGGTGCAGTGGGGCGACCCAAACGCGGAAGACGACGCTAAGCGTAAGCCAATTAAAACCGCACGCAGCACATTGCCGCAGGAGTTTGAAAGCCCAATCAGCAGCACAAGTGATTTCACCAAACTGCCGGATTTTGACGGCTATGCGCCAGAAGTAGGCTTTAGCAATGGTTTCCCAGTTGGGCGCGACCCAGCGGCAGGTTTAGTTTGGCCCGCACATTGCTATGGCGCGGTGGGTGCCGGGCGTGATGTAGCGGTGGAATCCGGCAGCGGCGCCGAGCTCTACGCCGTCACCGGTCACGCACCACGCCAGCTTGATCGCAATATCAGCATTGTTGGGCGCATCGTCGCGGGCATCGAAGTGCTGAGCGTTAGCGCGCGCGGTTCAGCACCGATGGGTTTTTACGATAAGCCTGAGCTACGCACGCAAATCACCTCAGTCAAACTGGGCAGCG
Source organism: Lysobacterales bacterium (assembly GCA_038317875.1). Classification (GTDB taxonomy): domain Bacteria; phylum Pseudomonadota; class Gammaproteobacteria; order Xanthomonadales; family SZUA-5; genus JANNYA01. Next base: position 7,541 of record JBBQBR010000077.1, on the reverse strand, counting down.
ATTTACCCGCCGCCGAGCGCCCCGCACTGGAAGCGTTGCGCACCGACAGCGCTAGTTTCATCGCAATAATCGAAGCCCGCCGCAATCGTAGGGATGATTGGTACAAACGCCCAGCAGGCTATATTGATTTGTGTAGTGTGCCGTTGCCGGTACGGGCACTTATATTTGCACTTTGACGGCCGGCCGCCGTCAGTTATTAAGCAGCCCAAAACTTGTAATCTTGTACGCTTAAATTTAATTTACGTGCAGCAAGATCCCGGCTGTATATGCGTCGGCGATGATGGCAAGCGACGCTAATGGCAAACCAGTTACCTAGAAGCGTGCTGCGTCGTAACGCGCGAACTCTGTCGCGACGACCCACAAAGGTGTTTGGTATAGCCACTTTTCACTACGCCCCTTTGCGATAATGGTAAAAGCCATAAAAAATTGCAGCTGCTGAGGTTAGACCGGCGGGTATAAAAAGCGCGGAATAGCTTAAAACATCAAAAGCAAGGGTGCCGGCGATGCCGCCGAATAGAAAGCCCGAAATGACAATGACGCAAAGCCGTAAGCGTTTGGAGTCGATTGCTATACCGCGCAAGGCATGACCGATGAAAATACCTAGATCGGTAAACATGCCCGATACATGGGTGGTGCGTACAACCGCGCCGCTGTAGGTGGATACCATGGCGTTTTGCAGCCCGCAGGCACAGGCTGCGGTGTACATCCCGAAAATGTTGTTGTGGCTGAGTAAGGGTGCTGAAATGAAAAGTAGTATGGATACCAAAAGTAAAGCAACGCCGTATCTGCGGCCCAATTGCAAGGTGCTGTCTTGAATAATGAAACCACTCACCGCAGTACCGGCCACAAATGCGCCAATGAGCGATAAAAAATGCAGGATTGCGCTCAAATCCAACCTTGCTAAGGCTTCCGCCAACAGCGAGGTATTCCCGGTCAGGTGCGTAATCGCTTGATGTTGAAAGCCGAGCAAGCCGACAACGTTGACGATGCCTGCAACAAACGCCAGCAGCCACGCGCCAATCCAGATCCAGCTCGGTAGTTTTGTAATCATCAGTAACAAATATTCCTAGGCGATTTTCGAAAAAACCTTGTTCCAGTTGGCAATTTTTCCTTGTTCTGGCTTGCGAGGCGAAATTTGAGTTTAGCGCTTGAGCTAGCAGGATAGGCGGCGTTTAGGCTTAAGGCGAATACTTATAGCGCTTGGGTCGATGCTACCTTCAGAAATGTACCGCTGAACTGCTAAAACGTTACCCTTTGGCCGTTGAAGGGCCCATTCGATGATTGAGTTTGTCGAAGTACTGGCATCAACTTTGCCAATCACCAGCCGCGCGTTAAGCCACGTCCTGAGTTAAGGTAGCGCCCTAGAAATATTTAAAGGTTCTACCCATGACAAATAGCCCTGGCGCTGCCAATTCTGCGCCCAGATGGATCGCGACCCAGGCCGATTGCGATCAAGCCGTGCGGGAGCTTGAATCATGTGATGTCATCGCGCTGGACACTGAGTTCGTGCGGCGCAAAACCTATTTTGCTGAGCTGGGTTTGATCCAAATCGCCAGCCGCACCGGCGTGTATTTGTTTGATCCGACCGTTACTTATAATGACGCGGCTTTGGGCGCGCTGTTGAAAAAAACCAACATACTCAAGGTGTTGCATTCGGTCGGCGAAGACTTGGAAGTGCTGCGTGATCGTTTTGGCGTTCCGGCTGGCCCCATTTTTGACACCCAGATCGCAGCGGCGTTGGCCGGTTTGGGGGCGATGCAAAGCTTGGCAAAGCTCGTGCAAAACCTGCTGGGCGAAACCTTGGACAAATCGGAAACCACTTCAGATTGGCTCAAACGTCCGCTGACGCCCGGGCAAATTGAATATGCCGCCACCGACGTGCGGGTGCTGCTGCCGATGTTTGAACTACTAAAATCCAAGCTTGCCGAACTGGGCCGCACCGATTGGGTAACTGAAGACTGCGCGCGCGTATTCGAAAAGGCAGCGGCGAATGAAGCCGACCCGCAGCCGCACCACAAAATCAAAAGCACGCATTATCTAGTCGAAGAAAGCCAGCGCAAGCTTTGGCGCGTATTGCACTGGCGCGAAGAAAAAGCCCGCGCACGCAATTTGCCGAAAAGCTGGGTATTGGACACGCAAGCCGCGTTTGAGATGGCCGAACGGCTATGGCGCGATGAAAATCATTTCCAACGCGAGCTGGACGCCAAAGCGCCAAAATCGAGCAAACGTGGGCCAGAACTGTGGGCGCTATTGACCAAACCGAGCGATGATGCTGGCTTCGAGCCCGCCCCGCGCCCCTTAAGCGCTGTGCTTAACGAACGCTACAAAAACCTGCGCGCCGAAGTCGAAGCGCGCGCCGCCAAACTGGAACTTGCGCCCGAGCTAGTCGCCACCCGCCGCATGCTGGAATCGCGGGTATTGGGTAAGCCCGATACGGATGAGTGGTTGGGTTGGCGTGGGGTGGTTTTGAAGGGGATTTAGTGGCGCGAGTGGGCTAGTGCGGGGCTTCACTCATTATCTAATTCAAATTCATTAGCTTCGCGCTGGCCGCTCTTAATATCGTAATGCGCCAGCACTGAGAACTTGACCTTGCGCTTGCCGTGTTCTATGTAGCAATGAATAAAATCGTGCGGCGCTAGCTTCACGTTCGTTGCCAATTCGACATATCCAAAACGACTGTCGCGAATAATTTCGCCACTTTGGATTTCCGATAGGTCTAGATATTGCACTTTCCATGAAGAATCATCGCCCCAGATACAGCCCCAGACAAAGCCGTAGTCGCCCTTAGGCTCCGCGTGCGCAGCGGTCCAATCGCTTGAGCCGGGCAGAGTCGCACCACCATTGAGATCCCACCAATCTGGAACATAAAAGCCAACAGGGCAAAATCCTCCGGCAGATGCGCGCTCGGTTGCGATGATTTTCCCGGAAGCTAAATCGATCACCGACGTCGCAGTGTAGTCTTGTGAGATCAGAGCAAACATTTTGTCCCCCTGCCGAAAGGGTTCAAAGGTTTGGTACATATTTGGGTAATTGCGGTCATAGCGTGCGACGATTTGTCGATTCGTATCTGCGACAGCAACGCTTAGCGTATTCCATGTGCCAGCCGAGCTTTGAATCAAGGTCGTCGAGGCTGTGAACCGCTCGCGCGGTTTGGGTAAAGTTGGGATTTCAAATAAGCCAGTAGTGTCAATCGCCTCTATTCGCCAATGTGTATGGTGTTGATCCGCCCAAGCCTTTTTTTCACCAGAGGTTTTTTCGATTTGCAAGGCCTCAGCTTCGGCCAAGCTATTTTTCGCGCCCCAATAATGCGTTTTGCCATTGCTCTTTGCAGTTGATCGCAATTCGTAAATGTTGCTCATGGTGTTTTCCAAATAATAAATTCAAACATCGAAAAGCGCGGGACTCTAACCGCGTTGACTACTACACTCACCCAATGATTATAGAAGACAAAAAACCCGACACCCGCAACGTGCCGCGCCCCACAGAAATCGTGCTGCATCAGGCCTCCAATATTCTGGAGCTGGCGTTCGAGCATGATCCGGGCGCGCAAAACCCGCCGCGTATCCGTTTGAGCGCGGAATATTTGCGCATTAATTCGCCGTCGGCGGAAGTGCAGGGCCATGGGCCGGGCGAGCGGGTTTTGGTCGCGGGCAAGCTCAACGTGGGCATTGCGGGCATTCATCCGGTCGGAAACTATGCGATTTTGTTAGAGTTTTCCGATGGTCACCGCACCGGGATTTTCTCGTTTAGCTATCTCATTAAGCTTAGCGAGGAATACGCGACGCGTTGGCCGACTTATTTGGCCGAATTGGCGGCGGCTGGATTAAGCCGCGAAGGCAGTTGAGCGATGCGCGAGTCCGACGCTAAGGCCATAGATTTGCGCCTGAGCGGTATTTTCATTCACCCGGTGAAGTCTTGCGCAGCAGTGGCTTTGTACGAGGCTCAGGTAGAAAATTTAGGCCTGGCGCATGACCGACGATGGATGCTGGTTGAAGCCGGTTCGGGTAAATTTATTACCGGCCGGGAAAGCCCGGAATTGGTGTTGCTGAAGGCCACAATCACCGCCAATGGCGCGCTAGAAATTAGTGCGGCGAGTCCGCGCACTTTAGCGCCGCGTACCGTAATCGTAAGCAGCAATCAGCGGCAAGTGCGCGTTTGGGACGACGATGTCATTGCGGCGCTTGCCGATGAAGACACCAACGAGGCGTTAAGCAGCTGGCTAGGGCGCAGAGTTGAATTGGTGCATTTTGATGCGCACAGTCAGCGGCTTTTGGATCAAAAGTACGCGCAAGCCGCTGATCAGACCGCGTTTTCCGATGGTTATCCGATTCTGTTGATTAGCCAAGCGTCACTGGATGCGTTGAATGCCAGAATTGTTGCTACGCCGCCTGGGCTTAATCAGCCGATCACGATGCAGCGGTTTCGCCCGAACCTAGTGATTGGCGGTGCAATCGCTGCGCATAGCGAGGACAGCTGGCAGCGCGTGCAGATCGGTGCGGCGCTGTTTGATGTGGTCAAACCCTGCATACGCTGTGTTTTTACGACGGTGGATCCCAATTTGGGTGCGCGTGACCCGAGTGGGCAGCCGCTAACGACCCTCAAAAGCTATCGGCGTACGCCCAAAGGCATCACTTTTGGCATGAACCTAATCCCGCGCAACCCTGGTGTAAAAATTCGAGTGGGCGATGTGTTGCGCGTTTTAGCATAGCCGAATCGTAAATCGCTTCGAGTAACACCGACTAGTTAGGGGCAAAAAACTCCGCTGTCAGCCTAAGTTGCTCTTGCGCCGACTCGCACGGTAGTAATACCTCACGAATTTTCTCGCGCTCCGGGTGTTCTTTGGCGTACCAACCGATGTGCTTGCGCGCCATTCGTACGCCGTGGTGTTCGCCATAAAACGCGTATAGATTTTCCAAATGGCGGCGCAAGATCGTCGAAATTTCCAAAGCATCCGGCGCGGGTAAAGTCTCTCCGGTCGCAAAAAAATGCGCCAATTCGCGAAATACCCACGGCCTGCCTTGGGCGGCGCGGCCGATCATCAAGGCATCGCAACCGGTAAACTGCAGCACTTCTTTAGCGCGCTGATGCGTTGTTAGATCGCCATTGGCAAGCACCGGAATGGCAATCGCCGCTTTAATTTTCCGGATCGTCTCAAATTCGGCTTCACCATTGTATAAATCGGCACGCGTGCGCCCGTGTACGGCCAAGGCCTTGATGCCACAGTCTTGCGCCAGCTTGGCGATACGCACGCCATTGCGGTTTTCACGGTTCCAGCCGGTGCGTATTTTCAGAGTAACGGGCACATCAACCGCCGCCACCACCGCGCGCAAGATGCGCTCAACTAATGGCTCGTCTTGCAGCAAAGCCGAGCCCGCATAGACATTGCACACTTTTTTTGCCGGGCAGCCCATGTTGATGTCAATAATCTGCGCGCCATGCTCAACATTGAAACGCGCCGCGTGCGCCAGCATTTCCGGGTCGCTGCCGGCAATCTGCACAATAATTGGGTCGGTTTCGCCCGCATGGTCCATGCGCTTGACCGACTTTTGCGTGTGCCACATGCGTGGGTCACTGGTTGTCATCTCGGACGCTGCCATGCCCGCGCCTAAGTCTTTGCACAGCTGGCGAAACGGGCGATCCGTAACGCCCGCCATTGGTGCTAGCGCCAGCGGGGTCTTGATTTCAATATTGCCAATGAAGAAGGGTTTTAGCATCGCGCTAGTTTGACTTGCGCTGGCTTAATGTTTGCGTTTTGCAGGTATTTGCCCTAGTTCATGCGCAAATTCTCATGGCAGCCCCGTTGGGGCTTAAAAATTCTAGCTCGCGCTAGCCCGTAGGGAGTTGCGATCAAAGTGCAGCATTGATCATGCCATGCGATTTCCCTGCGTACCTAAAATCGCTTAAGGCCCGCGCAATCTAAATCGCGATTGATACTCCGCCGGCGTTAGCCCGGCAATGCGTTTGAACAGTTTGCGGAAACTTGCTGCATCCTGGTAGCCACAGGATTCGCAGACCTCAGCAAAGCTTAGCTTTGTGGTTTCCAATAGAGCTTTGGCGCGGTCAACGCGCAGCTGTTGTACGTAGCTTTGCGGGCTTTGCTGATAGATCACCTGAAATTTTCGCAGTAGCGTTCTAGGGCTGATATTGAGCTTACCTGCTAGGTTTTCGACGCTGACATCAGTGTGCAAATGGCCATGTAAATGCTGCTCAATCGCTTCGGAAAAAGCGCTACGCGGATGTTGTATGAGCGCCTCGCTGACAAACGGGGCTTGGCTTTGACGCGTAGGGTCAATTAATAGGATGCGCGCGGTGTTTTGCGCAAGTTCGGGCCCCATGCGTTTCTCGATAACTTTAAGAACCACCGAAAACATCGCGGTCACGGCACCCGCTGTAATGACCGAACCGGTTTCAACCAGCAATTGGCTAGAGTCAAGCTTTACCTTGGGGAATTCGCTGCGAAAGCGTGCCGCCAGCCACCAGCTCGTGGTTGCCTCCAGTCCATCTAAAATGCCGCTTGCCGCCAATAGAAAGGTACCGCTGCAGCTTGCGGCTAGTTGGCGATTTTCGTTGTGCAGCTTACGGATCAAATTCAACGCGCTGTTTTGGCTTTGCACGCAGGCAACAAGCCCGGAATGCGTGTGGTATTCCAAGGCTGGCGCAATCAGCACGTCGATCGCGCAGTCTTGCGCGGGCACTATGCCGCCTAGGGTCAAGCCACCAGCGGTACGAACCTGGGTGGCGTTGTCCGCACTGACTATTTTCAAGTCAAACGGCAAGTAATGTGATTGCGCCGGATGCGTGCGTGCATAAAGCGCATTGGCGACACGAAAGGCGTCTAGGGGTGCGGTCATGCTGGATGCAAGTGCGCCTTCAATGGCTAACATTGCAACCGTAGTGCGCGGTGGCACGGGTGCACTATGAACTAGCGGACTTGATCGCTGATCAGCGTTTAAAACTTGCAGTTTGGCGCTGTTAGGCATTCGCTATTATCGCGCCAACATTTGTCGATGACCATAGATTGACATTAAAATGCCAAAGCTAGCCAATAGCGATACCGCAGATGTGCCGCCATAGCTAATGAGCGGTAGAGGCACGCCGACGACCGGAAGCACACCTGCAATCATACCGCCGTTGACGATTACGTAAACAAAGAAGCTCATCGCTAACGAACCGGCTAGTAAGCGGCCAAAGGTATCGCCTGCATGTGCTGCCATCCACAAACATCGGCCGATTAAAATTAGATAGAGCGTTAGCAACAGCGCGACGCGAGCCCAACCAAATTCTTCGGAAAACACCGCAAAGATGAAGTCAGTATGCTTTTCCGGTAAAAAGGCAAGCTGGGTTTGTGTGCCGTGGCCTAAGCCTTTGCCCCACATGCCGCCTGAACCGACCGCGATTTTGCTTTGGATAATGTGCCAGCCATTGCCGAGCGGGTCTGATTCTGGGTCAAGTAGTACCCGTACGCGGTTTTTTTGATATTCGTGCAGAAACTGCCACACAAACGGGACGCTGGCGGTACAAACGGACAAAATTCCGGTGAT
>JBBQBR010000076.1:0-8259 GCA_038317875.1 Lysobacterales bacterium | reverse complement strand
GCTCAATTTATTGCGCACCTCCTCGCTGGTATTTGCCGACGTTGCTGGCCGCGTGGGTTACAGCGACGCACCCGCGCTAACGCGATTGATTGCCAAGGAATCGGGTATGACACTGGCTGAAATTAGGCGTTCGCAGAATATCCACCGCGAATGAAAATCCTGCGTCATTTGGCAACAGCATTTACCTATACAACGCGCATTTTGAAAAACCTCAAGCGGTTCCCTCTCCCCGCCGTAATCACATGATTTTGCTAGAGAATTTGAACGGGGAGAGGGTTAGGGTGAGGGGCAGGCGAGTGGCAATTGTCGGGCCGTTCACTCCGCAGTTCCTGCCGCCTGCCTGCTTCGTCAGTGATTTGACCAAATAAGCCAGCCACGCAAAACGCACTGAGTATCCAGAACGTCTAAAACTAACGCGGCGCACGACCTTTCCCCAGTTGCTAGGTTGCACGCCGCTCGCGCTTCGGCAGTTTCAGAACAACACCTACGAGAGTCTCTAAATCGGCCTTGCCCTGCAAAATGCTATTCAATAGATCGACTCGGACTTGATCGAATTGGTCATTGTTTATTGGGCTCTCGCGTGGCGCGATAAGCAAATTGTAGGGTGTGACGTACCTCACTCTCAATTCAGCTTCGCCATTTAGTGAGACAACTTGGCCATCAATTACGGCTGCTCCATCGTCAAACTCGGCCCGACGTATAGGGCGACCATTTAACACAGCAAATTCTTCCCGTGCATAACCCCAGTAGTCGATCTCTTTATTCACAGACGAATGGTCGTAAAGACCAGTCGGCGGAGACGATCGTGTTTTTATATAGATGAATGTTTGATGATAGGCGCCCGCATTGACCGCCGCTACTTCTTCGACTACAAACTCTTGATGGCCTATGAGAACTGTGTCAGGTGTAAGTACAGCAAAATTGTCGATGTGCATATCCCCAGTGCGCCACCACCAAACCGGGTTGCTGTCGCGAAAGTAGAACGGTTGCTGGAAGAAGATAGCAGGTCTCTTCACGGCCTCGACTGGGTCGCGGAACCAATGTATACCTCGAACGCCGGGGAACGCTTGTCCAAATCGAGTGCTGAAGAAGACCGTACTAGTTTGTCCACCGATTGATGGAAGTTCTTCTTCGTCTGCGTGCTGAAACGGATTCTTACCAAGTTGAGGCTTGTGTTTACTGGGTTTTTCGGCCTTCTAAACAAATCGGCGAACCGCACTTTAGCGCCTCCAGATAGGCGTCGCGCAAGATTTATCCCGCCCCTCAGGGCTAGCAATAAATGGGTGACCGATAACCCAGGGCGTTTCCCTGGGCTGATATATATCGCGCCGTTGGCGCTTTTTTTAGTAGTGGCAACTACGCCGACACAGCCACCTAACAGCGAAATCCCTGGGGTGCGCATGCACGACAAAACGACAGCACCGCGCGGTTGCAAACGCGTTGCCGACTCAATGCGGCGACGGCTTGCTTATAACCGCTAGCAGCGCTTTTGGATTGGTGCGCGCGATAGTGGCAAAGTGCGCGCTGCACCGCTGGGCTGCTTTCGGCCTTGTTCCCAGCCCTGAAGCGTACGAATTGCTGCGCCAAGTAGTGTCGCGAACTGGCTTTGCGAAAGCCCTGTCTTTTCGCGTGCCTCGATGGCTGGCGACAGCACAAGGTGTGTTTTCCCCGACTTCATTTTATCAATGGACTGCAAAAGCTCGGCCGCGCGGTCGCGTTTGGCCTTAAATGCAGCGTTTGACGCCAGTGGCAACTTGCCTTAACCCACATGCGCCCTGACTGAGCAATGTAAAGGCTTCCTAGCGCGACGTTAGCTGATTGATGCCGCGTTCGCGCAACACGACAAAGCCGTGCGCTTGCGCTACGCTTCGCGCTCCAAAATTTGAGAAGCCGCCATGACTGTAGAGACCAACTCCAACACACCAAGCGCAGGTTTACCAAAGCCAAAAAAGTCGGTCGCACTTTCAGGGGTTGTCGCTGGCAACTCCGCAATCTGCACGGTCGGGCGTAGCGGCAATGATTTGCACTATCGCGGTTACGACATTGCCGATTTGGCTAATAACGCGACGTTTGAAGAAGTAGCGCACTTATTGGTGCATGGGCACCTACCTAACTCTGCCGAACTGGCGCAATACCGCAACAAGCTCATGCGCTTACGCGGCTTACCGTTACCGGTGCAGCAAGCACTGGAATTATTACCTGCGGCCACGCATCCAATGGATGTTATGCGCACTGGCGCGTCGATTTTAGGCACGGTTTTGCCCGAGAAAGACGATCACAATGAAGCGGGCGCGCGCGATATCGCAGATCGATTGATGGCAAGTTTTGGCTCGATGTTGCTGTATTGGTATCACTTCAGTCATAACGGCCGTCAAATTGAAACGGAAACGGACGACGCCAGTATTGCTGGGCATTTCTTGCACTTATTGCTAGGACAGAAGCCTAGCCCTGAACACGAACACGCGCTGGATCGTTCCTTGACGCTCTATGCCGAACATGAATTCAACGCTTCTACCTTCGCCGCGCGCGTCATCGCGGGCACGGGCTCAGACATTTATTCCGCGATTACCGGCGCGATTGGCGCGCTGCGCGGACCGAAGCACGGCGGCGCAAACGAGGCGGCGATGGAAATTATTTCGCGCTATCGATCAGCTGACGCTGCGGAAGCGGACATCCGCGCACGCGTCGAGCGCAAAGAAATCGTGATCGGTTTTGGCCACCCGGTCTACACCATTAGCGATCCGCGCAACGTCATTATTAAAGGCATTAGCAAATCTCTGTGCGAAGCCGGCGGCAATTCTCGCTTGTTTGAGATTTCCGAGCGTATTGAAGGCTTAATGTGGGATCTGAAAAAAATGTTCCCCAATCTCGATTGGTTCAGCGCCTCCACCTATCACATGATGGGCGTGCCGACCGCGATGTTCACGCCGCTATTCGTGATCTCCCGGACTTCTGGCTGGTCCGCGCACGTCATTGAACAACGGCACGATGGCAAAATCATTCGCCCCAGTGCGAATTACATTGGGCCTGACGATCAAGCATTTGTACCTATTGCGCAGCGGTAATAGTGCCTATTTCATAAGCAATGCTTGAGCGAACGGTTCTTCCATTGAAATCCTAGGAACCGTTCGTGCTGAGCCAGTCGAAGCATGTAGCGGTAAACTTCGTGATGCATAAGGCTTCGTTAGGAAAAGTACGGCTCTGTCCTTCGACGGGCTCAGGGCGAACGGTTCTTTCGAAGTAGTTGGCAACAATGCCCCAACCCGTTTGCCCCAAACATCAAAATTCAGACACGCACAAACCGGTAGTGCCCGACCAACCATTCACGTCCGTCGTCAAAACCGAATAGCTCCGCGCACGCCATATAAAACATGCGCCAGCGTTGAAACCAAATTGCTGCCTGATCTGCGCCGTAGCATTGCTCGAACACGGGCATGATTTGAGCTTTGTTTTTGTCCATATTCGCTAGCCAGTGGTTGCTGGTTTTTTCATAGTGCGTACCTGAAACTTTCCAGTCGGTTTCAATACGCAAATGCTTATCGAAATGGCGGAAAGTGTCGAACGCGGGCATCAAACCGCCGGTGAAAAAGTATTTGCTCATCCAATCGCTTTCGCCTTTAACCTCAAAAGGGTAGGCAACTTCGCGGTGGCAAAATATATGCACAAACAATTTGCCCGCAGGTTTGAGCCAGCTCGCGATGCGCTCGAGTAAAACGTCGTAGTTGCGCATATGCTCGAACATTTCAATCGAAACTGCGCGATCAAACTGACTTGCATCAAGTTCCAGCTTATTCACATCACACGTAATGACGTGCACATTGTTGAAGCCGCGTTCGCGGCATCTGGCTTCAATAAACTCACGTTGCGGTTTAGAGTTACTGACCGCGGTAATTTTTGCGTTCGGGTATTTTTCCGCCATCCAAAGCGTCAGCGAACCCCAGCCGCAGCCCAACTCCAAAATGGCCTGCCCATCACTTAATTCTGCGCGCTCGCAATAAATCGCAAGCATCGCGTCCTCGGCCTGATCCAGCGTTTCATTGCCTGATGCATAAAAGCAGCTAGAGTATTTTAAGCGCTTACCTAAACTAGCCACAAAAAACGGTGGCGGAACTTCATAGTGCTGGTCATTTGCCGCTTGTGTTTCTATCGCCACCGCGCTTTGCTTAAGCTTGGTAACCCATTCGGTTTGTCGGCTTTTCCAATCCCCAGAATACTCATCGTAGAGGCGGGTTTTACAAAGACGGCGCATACCAAAGCGCGTTAGAAAATCGGGAATGAACCCGCGTTCGCAAAGGGTAATTAGACTCATGTCGATCCGGACGGTTAAAAGTTCTGAAGGTTACGCAAACCGCTCGTGAAGCAGATGCAGTGAAGCGCAGGTACTACCGCAAATACAGGGCGCTGCGCGCGCATTTGCTGCCGCAGATTAAAGCGATTTCAGCGCCGCATTCGCTTTTTGCACCCAAGCTGCCTGCGCTTTTTGGTAGTGTGCAGGCGCCAGCCGAACGCGCTTGATTAGGTCTTCCAACACCGGGCGGGCGCGTTCTGTTTTGCCCATTTTGATAAGCAACTCGGCGAAACAATAGCGCCCCTCTTCACCTGGGAAGCTTTCTTTCGCAATACTGAGTTCTTGCAGCGCCTTCTCATTTTCACCCAAGGCAGCCAGTGTTTTTGCGTACAGCAAATGCCCTTCGGCAGAGCGGAATTCCGGGTTAAAAGCAATCAAATCTTCCAGCGTTTTACGCACATTTGCGTGCTCTTCCAAGCCAGCCTGTGCTTGCGCTAAGCCAAACATTAGCTCCGGGTCGCGTTCGTAAATGCCATTCAGACAAAGCTCGTAAAGGGCTTTAGCCTGAACAAAATCCTTTAACTCCAGCGACTCTTTCGCCAAGTGCCGCTTATTATCGACGGTATCACTGCGATCCAGATTTTGTGCTAGTTTGCGACGATCACGTTCGGGGTCAATCGTTTTCATGACCCGGCGCGCAGTGGACCGGATGCCATAGCTACCGAACAGCTCCGGCATGATATGACTGAACGCGTAGGCCGCACAGCCTAACCCCGGCAGGATGACGATAATCCAAATCCAGTTGTTATTGCCGTTGCGCATGGCGTGCATGACGCAAATTCCCTGGGCTATCAGGGTCAAAATCAGTATTGGAGGCATGGCGTTTTAAAAAATTATGTAGCCGCTAAGGTTAGCAGCATCCGCCCCGAGCTGCGAAACAAGTAGGGCGCATTGCATGCGTCCAGAACCATCTTACAGCATGCGTACACGCCGTTACCGCTGATCTGCGGTGCGAGCGAAGTTTTGCGCGAGATGAAGGTTTTGGGCGCATGTAATGCGCCCCTACACGCCGTGAAATGGCGTCCAAAAACACCCTCTAAACCTACCAAATCGCCACGCGACTAGCATCGTCCGCCACCATTGGGTCGCCCGGTTTGCAATTAAAGGCTTTGGCAAAATTCGGCGTATTCGTCAACGGCCCATTGGTTCGGAAAACGCTGGGCGAATGCGTGTCGGTATTAATCATCAGTTTGAGTGATTCAGGCACGGTATTTCGACGCCAAACTTGCGCCCAACTCAAAAAGAAGCGTTGCTCAGGTGTGTAGCCGTCGATAAGTGGCTCAGGACTTCGTTTTAACGCGAACTGCAGGGCGTCATAGGCAACCGTGGTACCACCCAGATCCGCGATATTTTCCCCCATTGTCAGCTTGCCGTTGATTGGCAGTCCGGCGACTTTTGTGCCACTGGCTTGGGCTTCAAGTTTCGCCGTACGGGATTCAAATTTTGCCCGGTCTAGGTTCGTCCACCAATTACGCTGTGCGCCTTTAGCGTCAAATTTGCTGCCTTGATCATCAAAGCCGTGTAGCAATTCATGCCCAATCACGCTACCGATACCGCCGTAATTCAGGGCCTTGTCGGCTTTAGCATCAAAAAACGGTGGTTGCAAGATCGCCGCTGGAAACACAATCTCGTTAAGTTGTCGATTATAGTAGGCATTGACTGTCTGTGGACTCATGCTCCATTCGCTGCGATCCTTAGCTTTGCCGATCTTATTCAAATTAAAACGGCGGTCAAATTCCGCGACCCGCTCGGCGTTACCATAAAAATCATCGCGTCTAATAACTAAACTGGAAAAGTCACGCCATTTATCTGGGAAGCCAATTTTAGGCGTGAATGTGGCGAGCTTTTCCAGCGCTTGCTTTTTCGTTTCCGCACTCATCCATTCCAAATTTTCCAACCGCACTTTCAATGCGGACTTCAAATCCGTAATTAATTCCATCGCCTGCGCCTTCGCTTCAGGCGGGAAATGTTTCGCAACATAAATTTGACCCAGCGGCTCGTCGAGAAAACCCGAGGTATTGTCGACCATGAGCTTCCAACGCGGTCGTTGCTCCTTCGCACCGCGCAAGGTTCGGCTGTAGAAGTTAAAGTTCTCGTCGACGAAGGACTTGGATAAAAACGTTGCTGAACTACGCAAAGTTCCCCAACGGAAATAGTCGCGCCAAATACCGGCATCGGTATCCACTAACATTTTATTGAACTCGGCGAAAAACGCTGGAGAAGTCATCGAAAACTTCTCCACCTTGAGGTTCAAGGCCCCAAACAATGCACCCCAGTTGAAATTGGGCGTTTCCTTATTTGCCTGTGCGACACTCACAAGCCGATACTGCATCTCCGGGTCACGCTGTTCTACTCGTGTCAACGAAGCTTTTGCTAGCCTGGTTTCGAAAGCTACAATATTCGATGCGGCTCGATTTGCCGCCAGCGCTGAGCGCCCAGAGAGCACAAACATCATCGCAATGTGGGCTTGATACTGCGAGAGCAGCTTTTGACTCTCGGCATCCTCGCGCAGATAATAGTCGCGATCAAGCAAGCCTAAACCACCCTGCGCGGCATAACCGATCACAATCTCCGGATTTTTAAAATCGCCGTTGCCGTAGAAGTTGAAAAGCACACCGCCGCGCGCCTGCTCCTCGCGAATATAGCGGGCAATATCACTCGTATTTTTTAACGCATCAATACGTGCCAAGTCAGCCGCGATCGGCTTTGTCCCTAACGCCTCGATCTTTGCTTCGTCCATGGCGGCGCTGTAATAGTCACCAACGATTTTTTCATCGCCCACGGCAGTCGTATTGGCGGCGGCGGCTTCAACTATAGCGCGCAGATCTAAGTTAATGCGATCGGATAGCACGTTGAAGCTACCCCAAGAGGTTTGATCCGAAGGCACTGGGTTGGTGCTCAACCAGCCGCCGTTCGAATGGGTATAGAAATCTATACAGGCATCTACAGCAGGGTCAAAATTGGCCTTTAAAATTGCACTCGCGGGCGCAGTCGCAGCGCTGGCATCGCTAACCGCTACTGGTGCCACTAAGGTCGACGCGGCTGGCACCATCGCTGGCTTCGCGCAACCAACTAGGCCGGCCGCAATAGTCAGCGGCAAAAGCGCACGTGCAAAATTATTGGGTTTATTAGACATAACTCGTTCCGAGCGACAAAAAGTGCGCGAAGTCTAAAGATCTTTACGCCAGATGACGTATGCATGAGGTCATGCTTGAATCAAAACAATTGTTCTGCGAAGGCAGGAGGTTTGGCTAAATTGTTTTGCCGCGCAAAACGAGTCAACGAATCAGCAAATTTCGCAACTGTTGATACACAGCCGCAGGTATGGAGGGCGAAAACCAAAGCGAACCATTCGGCAAAATACCGACGCTGGCGCGCTTCGCTCCGGTTTGGCGTAAAACATCTTCAACAAATCGCAGCGTTTGCCCAGCGACGTTGCCGCGCTTAACGCTGGCGCGCCCGGCAGCAAACACAATCACTGTTCGCGCACCGGGCGGTGCAACAAATTTATGCAGTAAAAGCGTGGCGCCCACCCCCAAGGCGAGCAACACGCTTACAACAATCAACACGTAACTTACGTCGGCCGAAAAAATCCCGATCAGTACCCAAAAAGCCACCAGCGACCATTCTTTCGGGCACCGGTGAAATAGGCGTGTTGCGGTGCGTTTAGCTTGAGTACTGCTTCAGAATCTTGTGCCAATTTATCCTGGCCCAGCGCTTGGTATGCGGCAATCATCACTGCCAGCGCATCCAAAGACTGCTCGGAATGTTGATAGCTCTCAACCACTAGTTTTGCGCGGGCGATCGCGCCGACATACGCGCCGCGACGCAAATAGTACTGCGCAATTTGCAACTCCGAATCAGCCAAAATCCCACGCAATACCACCATTCGTGCGCGCGCATCCGGGGCG
>JBBQBR010000075.1:0-8264 GCA_038317875.1 Lysobacterales bacterium | reverse complement strand
GGTACGGTGCAATGCTGGGGTTACAACGTTTCCGGCCAGCTTGGCAACTACGACAACATCTACAGCACAACACCGGTCGCGGTCGCGGGCTTGACCGTGGCCACGAAGATCGCGTTGGGCAACCTCCACACTTGCGCGATCGTAGCGGACGGCACCGTGCAATGCTGGGGTTACAACGACTATGGTCAGCTCGGTAATGGCGGCACGGCCGAAACCGCGATACCGGCCGCAGTCACGGGCTTCACCAGCGCCATGGTCCTAGCATTGGGTGGCAATCACAGTTGCACGATTGCGACGGGCGGTTCGGTGCACTGCTGGGGTTACAATTACAATGGCCAGCTAGGCAATGGAACTGCGGGTTTCTACACGCTCCCGCAGATTGTCGTGGGTTCGCCATTGGTCAGTATTTTTACGAATGGGTTTGAGGGGCAATAGCTCGCGCCCATCGCCCGGAACCCGCTAAACCCCGAACGCTGAACGCTGAACGCTGAACCAAAACGCAATCTAGCGCCAATCGTAGGATGCAAGATCAGCCCCAGCACCTTAGTGTGCACGCATGACGCTAATCAACCCAAAACCCAAACGCGCAGCGTGGTGGAAAGCACTTCTACTTGCAGCCATTGTGCTTGCTGCCAACTTTTGCGCTTGGGCCTATTTGCATCGCCCACAGGCGGCCAATAATTTTGAGGGCAAGCTGGCGGGCATGGCGTATTCGCCTTTTCAACGGGATCAAAGCCCTTTAGAGGGGATATTTCCTAGCCCCGAACAGGTGCGTGAAGATTTAAAAATACTCGCGCCGTTAACCAGGGCGATTCGTACTTACAGCCAGGGTGAAATACCGGAAATGTCCGCAATCGCGGCCGAGTTTGGTTTGGACGTCAATGCGGGCGCTTGGATCAACAGCAACGCGGCCAATTCTGAGCGTGAGCTAGCGCTACTTATAGCCGCCGCCCGGCGCCATCCAAATATCAAGTTAGCCATTGTCGGCAATGAAGCCATTTTGCGCGGCGATGTCAGCATGGCCAAAATGATCGACTATTTAGATCGTGCCCGCGCGCAAATGGACGTGCCGATATCGACCGCTGAAAACTGGGATCTATGGCTAGGCGCGCCAGAATTAGCAGAACATGTGGATTACATCGCGGTGCACTTATTGCCCTACTGGGAAGGCGTGCCGGCATCACAAGCATTAAAGCGTGCCAGCTTACGCTTGGCGCAACTGAAAGCGCGGTTCCCCGACAAACGTATCGTGGTGACCGAATTTGGCTGGCCAAGCGCCGGCGAGCGTTTTTTGAAGTCGCGCGCAGAGATGTCCACGCAAGCGCTTTTTGTTAGGCAATTAGCTAATCATCTGCGCGCAGAAAATGTCGATGGTTATTTGATGGAGGCAATCGACCAACCTTGGAAGGCCGGCCTTGAAGGCCGCGTGGGCGCTTACTGGGGCATGTTTGACGCCGGCCGTGAGCAGAAATGGACGCTTACTGGCATGCTGCCTTCGGATCCAAATTGGCTTTTGAAAGCACTGCTTTCCAGCGGCTTGGCATTGCTGCCGATTATTTTGTTTGCCCGCTACTTTGGACGTTTTAATATTTACGGACGCTTATTTTTTGCCGGTTTATTGCAAGCTGGCTTCACTTTATTGGTGTGGCTAATTTCTATACCGTTCGAGTTTTATTTAAGCTGGCTCGATTGGACGATGTTTCTGGTGCTATTGCCGGCGCAGATTGCCATTGTCGGCATCATCTGGATGGCGGGATTTGAGTTCACTGAGGCTGTGTCGCAAAAGCAATGGCTGCGCCACTTTGGTATGCGACCCTTGGCCGAAGGCGCTGCCCAGCCGCGCGTTTCGATCCATTTGGCTTGTCACAATGAGCCACCCGATATGGTCATGCTGACACTCGATTCGCTGGCAGCGCTGGACTATGACAATTTTGAAGTGTTGGTGCTGGACAACAATACCGAAAAAGACGAAATCTGGATGCCCGTGCAGGCGTATTGCGAAAAGCTTGGGCCACGCTTTCGCTTTTTCCATCTGCGCCCGTGGCCGGGCTTTAAAGCAGGCGCGCTCAATTTTGCCCTGAAAGAAACCGACCCCAAGGCTTTGATCGTGGCGGTTGTGGACAGCGATTACGCCGTGCGTGCGGATTGGTTGCGCGGCTTAGTCGATTATTTTGCAGAAGCAAAAGTTGCCGTTGTGCAGTGCCCACAAGCGCACCGCGACTACGAACACAATGCATTTCGACGCATGTGCAATTACGAATATGACGGTTTTTTCCGCATCGGTATGCATCACCGCAACGAGCGTAACGCGATCATCCAGCATGGCACGATGACAATGGTGCGCAAAAGCGCGCTGATGGAAGTGGGCGGCTGGGCCGAATGGTGCATTTGTGAAGATGCAGAGCTGGGCTTGAAACTGATTGAGGCCGGTTACACAACCGTTTACGTCGATGAGATCACCGGCCGTGGTTTAACGCCGGCTGATTTGACCGCGTACAAATCTCAACGCTTCCGCTGGGCCTTTGGTGCGATGCAAATTTTGCGTGCGCATGGTGGCAAACTGCTGGGCAAGAGCAATTTAGACCTCGGCCAGCGCTATCACTTTTTGACCGGCTGGTTTGGCTGGTTCGCGGACGCGCTACACTTAATTTTTACGGCGATGGCGCTGTTTTGGACCGCGGGCATGCTGATCGAGCCTGAATTGTTTGCCATGCCATTGCAGCTGTTTCTGATTCCGGTGCTGGGTTTTTGCCTACTCAAAGCGCTCTTTGGCGTCGTTCTATATCGGGTACGCGTGCCCAGCAGCTGGCGCGATTGCTTAAGTGCATCGTTGGCATCCATGGCGCTTAGCCACGCGATTGCGCGCGGCATACTCAAAGGCTTAGTCAGCAAAGCGCACCCGTTCGAGCGCACCGCAAAATCACGCCGGTTACGCCGCAAGCCAAGCGCCATCACCGCCGTGCGCGAAGAAGCGGCTTTGCTCATTGGACTGATTGCCGCGATCGTGGGTGTAGCAGTGGTAATAGGCTTAAATCAACCCGAAGCGAACCTGTGGATCGCCATTTTGACAGCACAAGCATTGCCGTACTTATCTGCGGTACTGACCGCGCGAATTGCGGCTAATTCGGGTGAGGCGGCAGGCTAAAGGGGATTTTTCAAATGCGAACTCGTGGCACGTAAAAATGGAATGAGCATATCTTTATCCAACCCATTGCATTCACCCGTGATGGCGTGCGCCGCCTAAACGTCGCAGCCATTGCCAATTCCAAGCCTACGCCCCTTGCGCAATCAAAGTCGCATTGCCACCCACCGCTGCCGTATTTACCGTTAAGGTGCGCTCGGTAACAAAACGATGCAGATAGTGTGGGCCACCCGCTTTTGGGCCAGTGCCGCTTAGGCCTTCGCCGCCAAAAGGCTGCACCTCGACCACGGCATCGACCATATTGCGATTTACATAGCAATTGCCGACCCGCACGCGCTTTTGAATGTGCTCGATGGTGGCATCGATGCGGCTGTGTATGCCTAGGGTCAAGCCGTAGCCGCTGTCGTTAATGCTGTCGATCACGGCGTCCAGATCTTTGGCTTGGTAGCGAATAATGTGCAGCACGGGGCCGAATACTTCGCGCTGCAGTACTTTAAGCGACGCAATTTCATAGGCGCGTGGCGCGAAGAAGGTTCCGCTCGCTAAATCTTCTGGCAGCGGCATTTGCGCGACTAGCTTGGCCTCGCCAGTTGCCACCAGTTTGTCCATTCTTGCCGCGTGGTCAGCCAAAATTTTGCGTGCGCCTTCATCGATGACGGGACCTAAATCGCTGGTCAATTGCTCAGGTAAGCCCATACGCAACTCGCCCAGCGCGCCCTGCAACAAATGCGCAACGCGATCCGCAATTACATCAGCAACAAACAACACCCGTGTGGCAGAACAGCGCTGGCCGGCGGAACCGAATGCGCCGGTAATCGCATCTTTGACGATTTGCTCGGGCAGCGCTGAGGAATCACAAATCAAAGCGTTTTGACCGCCGGTTTCGGCAATTAAGGTTGCAATCGCGGCATCGCGTGCGGCCAAAGTGCGGTTGATCGTGCGTGCGGTTTCGGTGGATCCGGTAAAACACACGCCTGCGGTACGCGGATCGGAACACAGTTTGGCACCGACGCTGGCACCTACACCTGGCACCAGCTGCAGCACTTCGCGTGGAATGCCCGCGTCAAACATAAGCTGGGTGGCACGGAACGCAACTAAGCTTGTTTGTTCGGCGGGTTTGGCGATCACGGTGTTGCCGGTCACCAAGGCGGCGGCAATTTGCCCTAAAAAAATCGCGAGCGGAAAGTTCCACGGGCTGATGCATACAAACACACCACGGCCATGCAAAAACAGCTCGTTGGACTCGCCGGTTGGGCCGGTCAAGGCGGTAGGCGTGGCGAACTCTTTGCGCGCAATCGCGGCGTAATAGCGGCAAAAATCTGCGGCTTCGCGCACTTCGCCAATGCCATCGCCCAGCGTTTTACCGGCTTCAAGCGTGAGCAAGGCAATCAATTCACCGCGATTAGCCTCAAGCAAGTCCGCCGCACGTTCAAGCGCGTCTGCGCGCAATTCAACTTTGACGCGATCCCAAGCGGCTTGCGCGCCGTGCGCCGTCGCTAACGCATGCTCAACTTGCGCGGCATCGGCAAAACGGATTTTACCGACCACGCGCTTATTGTCGGCCGGTGCCAGCACGTCCACCGATGGATTGCTTGCCGCTGGAGCCACGCCGCCCAAAAGCGGTGTGGCATCCAAAAATGGCGCGCGTAGCGAATCTGCAAAGGCTTTTAGCTCGCGCTCGTTGCCGTAATTGATGCCTTTACTGTTTTGCCGATGCATGCCGTATAAATTGATCGGCAGCGGAATTCGCGTGTGCGCCTTGGGCTCGGTGGTGCGCGCCAACTCGATTGGATCAACCAGCAATTCCGATATTGCTAAGCTTTCATCGTTGATTTTATTGATAAAACTGGTATTTGCCCCGTTCTCTAGCAGGCGGCGTACCAAATACGGCAGCAAATCTTCATGGCTGCCGACCGGCGCATACACGCGGCACGGCGCATTCAAATGTTCGGCACCGATAACTTCCGCATACATATCTGCACCCATGCCGTGCAGGCGTTGAAACTCAAATTGCGCGCCCTTTCCGGCCGCTTGCGCCATTTGATAAATCGCGGCAATGGTCATGGCGTTGTGGGTGGCGAACTGCGGGTAAAACAGCGTACCGTAGGAAAGCAACTTTTTCGCGCAGGCTAGAAAACTCAAATCAGTATTGTGTTTGCGGGTAAATACCGGATAACCCACATGCCCTTCAATTTGCGCACGCTTGATTTCAGAATCCCAATATGCGCCTTTGACCAAACGCACGCAGATGCGCCGCCCGACCTTTTTCGCCAATTCCGCCAATTCATCAATCACGTAAACCGCACGCCGCTGGTACGCCTGCAGCGCCATGCCAAAACCGGCCCAACCGTCCAGCGATGGATCGGAAAAAACGGCAGCGATTATGTCTAAAGACAGCTCCAAACGATCCGCCTCTTCAGCGTCGATCGTCATTGGAATACCGACCGACTTGGCCAGTTGCGCCAGTCGCAAAACTTTCGGCACCATCTCCGCCATCACGCGCGCACGATTGACGACTTCATAGCGCGGATGCAGCGCTGACAGCTTCACCGAAATACTCGGTGCGCCGGTCAAATCCGCATACGGTCCGCGCGCACCAATGGCTTTTATCGCGGCTTGGTAGGACTCGAAATAGCGATCCGCATCCGCCGTGGTTAACGCCGATTCGCCCAACATATCGAAGGAATGGCGATAGCCACGCCCATCTTTACCTTCCGAGCGCGCCAATGCCTCCTCGATCGTGCGCCCCATTACGAACTGATGCCCCATGATTTTCATCGCTTGGCGCACGGCGACGCGAATCACTGGCTCGCCACTACGCCCAATCAGGCGTTTGAGGCCGCTTAGCCAGTTTGATTTGCTTTCATCCGCCAAAGTCACCAGTTTGCCGGTCAGCATCAAACCCCACGTACCAGCATTGACGAACAACGAATCCGATTTACCGGCATGTGACGCCCAGTCGGCCTCGCCCAACTTATCGGAAATCAGTTTATCAGCCGTGTCGCCATCAGGAATACGCAGCAGCGCTTCGGCCACACACATCAGCAGCACGCCTTCTTCGCTGGAAAGATCGTACTGGCGCATGAACGATTCCACCGGCGAGGCCTGATCTTTCTTTTTGCGCGTGCGCTCAATCAAATCACCGGCTAATTTTGAAACTTTGGCCTGAGTTTCTGGATCAACCTCGGCGATGCGAATCAATTCGCCCACGACTTCTGCTTCATCGCGGCAAAAGCTTTCGGTCATGCGATGGCGGCTAGCATCTTGTTTAGGTGACAGCGGTGGATTGAGAAGGATCGATTCGGGCGCGGCTACTGTCATGATTAGGTCTCGAAAATTACGGGCTAAAATTGAGGCCGGAGAATAACAGGAGTAAGCACATGGTCCCGCTAGCTGGCATCAAAATTAGTAGTGTCCAAGACTGGCGCAGTAACCTAAGCCCTGTTTAACACCCCATCAAAAACCTCGAACATAATCAATGACTTAGCGTGCTACTGTTTTTTTCGGGTTGTTTTTTGTGACTACCGCTATCGGCTGAGCATTTTTTTCGTGCCGCCGGGTGACGAATTTATCGCCAACACGGTATAGATTGATCGCAGCTCGGGCTCAGCGAGCGTGCTTTTGCGCACGTGTATTGCGCGGCCGTCTTTGCATCGGAAGCTCGCCGTCACACGCTGTTGCACCAACAGCGTTTGGCGCAAGCTATTCCAGCTGCCATGAATCCCTGCCTGGGCAACGCCCCAGGAGCGCGCGCCATTGGTAGGGCTAGCTTGTGTTTAATTTGTGTCGGCGATTCTGAGTCATGGCATTGGATGGGCCGGGCTTTCAGCCCTATTTCGTTTCCCGGGCACTGACCTGGGGCGTTGCCCCAGGCTGTGATGAAAACGCGCCGTTGGCGCTTCTTAATGCAAAAAAATGGGCGTCCACAACCTCAGTAAAGCCTTCGATCAATGCCGCGTGCACCTTCTGCGATAACCTTCCAATTGTCATCCCGGCGCAGGCCGGGAACCATTGGCTTTTCGGGTGATCGGTTTTCGGGGCATATCGGTCGCAGGTTTGAAAATGGTTCCCGGCCTGCGCCGGGATGACGCGGCCAATATGGATTCCAATCTTTTGGGGCGATATGGTTGCTGATGTGTTCAAAATCGAATCGCGCGCGCAATACTGGATTCGGGCGCGCTGTTGCTAGGCACCGATCGCAGAGTGTGCCTGGACTTGAAGGGGTTGCACGGCAGCGCCGAATAACTGGCACTCAAGGATGTCGACGTGCAGGTATACAATCTGCGTCCAAGCGCCCCCAAAAGAACCCTGAAATACTGGATTGTTGGGTTGCAGATTTTAGGGTAAGCGCTAAAACACCAACATCGCTGCTCGAAAAGTTAGGCCAAACAACACCAGCGAAGAAACTACAAATAGCGCAAACCGCGTTGGAATATGGTTTATCAACACCTGCACTAAACTGTGTACAACGCGCACACCAACATAGCCCCAAGCCAGGGCCAAGCTAATCGTTGTGGCATCGCCCAGCACCGCCAAACTAATCGCAACCGCATAGAAAACCGTGGGGTGTTCCATCAGGTGATTAAAATTGTCCGCCTTCCAACGCACCTTTGCGGGAAGTTGGGCCATTTGCTCGCCTCGGGGCATATCTGAATCGAGCGCCATGCGCACTCTGAGGATTGCCGGGATTCGCGTGGCGTACATCCAAAACCAAATGATGGCGGACCAAATAGCCAGCGCGATGACTGGGGCAAGCATGGGGTTCGTGTGCATCATGTTGATTCCTTTCTATTTATATGGCGTATTTAAATGATGAATTGCGTCACTTCCCGATCGCGTGCACGTGTCGTCCCCAGCGTTTTTCTCAGGAATAACGCATCTTCGCGCCCTGATCAACTGGATTCCCGCCAAAGAGATGTGGAAATGCCGAGCTTAGGTGCGCTGCTCGAAGCTTATCAAGTCTGAACAAAAATACCGCCTATGAAAATTTCGCAAATTTTTTGAAGGAGTTTTCCCGTAATTTCCGACTCCTTATTTGCCGACCTGTCGCCAGAAACCTAACGCGTCAAAATTCGCAGGATCAGCTCACCTCCAGCCTGATTTAGTTGATCCTTTTGCTCGG
>JBBQBR010000074.1:0-8278 GCA_038317875.1 Lysobacterales bacterium | reverse complement strand
AAGCCTGCGAGGAAAATGACAAACGCACCGGCGGCGGCAATCAATAGTGCGGTGCCCAGATCTGGCTGTTCTGCGACGAGTAAAACCGGGACGCCAACTAGCACGGCACAGTTCGCTAAATCGCGCCAAGTCGGCGGCAGCGTGCGTCGGTGGAAATACCATGCCAGCATCATCGGTAGTGCAAGCTTCATGATTTCAGAGGGCTGAAAGCGGACGAATTTAAGGTCTAACCAGCGGTGCGCGCCACGGCCTTCGCCAAAAAGTGCGACCAATATCAATAGCAAAAGGCAGCCAAAATAAACCCAAGGCGTCCAACGCCGTAAGGTCGTGGGTGACGTTGAGGCCAATAAAAGCATCGCGGTAAGCCCAAGCGCAAAGCGCATCGATTGCGCGAATACATACTGGAAACTCGATCCGCCCGCAGAATACAGCGTCACCAATCCAGTGGCGCATACGAGGCTAATCAGCAGCATCAACGTCCAGTCGATCCGTGGTAGCGGCAAAATATTAGTTAAGCGGTAGCGCCAAATTTCAAACTGATTCATTGCGGCGGGCCTTCGGAGGGAGTGTTCAAATCCGAGTTTTCCGGCACGATCACTTCTAATTGTTCGATGGGAAGCTCTTCATCCGCGATGCGCGGCGCGGGCGTCGCATTCGTGGCACCCGCCGCTGCATCAACTTGATCTAAGGATTCCTGCTGAACACTGGCCAATTTGGGTAGAAACGCTTCAAAAATGGCTCTGCCAACCGGTGCTGCGGCGTGTGCACCACTGCCACCTTGTTCCACGATCAAGCCAACGGCAATGGTGGGCGACATTGCGGGCGCGAAGCCTACAAAAAGCGCTTGATTTTTAAAACGCGGGTCTACTTGCCCGTTTGCATCGCGTGGCGCATTGGCGCTAATTTGCTGCGCCGTACCGGTTTTTCCCGCCATTATAAAGGGTGTGCCGTTGCCGACTGCGCGTGCGGTACCGGTTGGCCCATGCAAGACTGCAATCATCGCGTCACGAACCGCTGCCAAGTTCGCCGGGTTAGTAATAAAACTGCTGGTGTCGATAGGCTGCGTGGGTGCGGCAACGATGGCACCAAAATTGTTCGTTTGGGTCGCCAATAACAAGTGCGGCCGCCGTCGGATGCCGCCGTCCGCTAACGTCGCGCCAGCAACCGCAAGTTGCAAAGGGGTGACGCTTACTTGCCCCTGACCAATGCCAGCGACTACGGTTTCACCCGGAAACCAAGGCAGCTTCGAGACCGATTTTTTCCAGGCTTTTGAAGGCATTAGCCCCGCCGACTCGCCGTTAAGGTCAATGCCCGTTGGCGCGCCAAATCCAAAGCGTGCGGCATAGTCATGCAAGCGATCAATGCCAATATCGAGCGCAAGCTTGTAAAAATAGGTGTTAACACTTTGCGCCATAGCCTCGCGCAAATTGGTCACGCCATGACCGCCCACTTTCCAGTCACGGTAGCCACGCTTGGCACCCGGCAAATAAAAAATGCCGCTGGAAAAAACGGTATCACTGGGCGTGCGTAAGCCTAATTCTAAACCCGCCATTGCGACAAAAGGTTTGAAGGTTGAACCAGGCGGATAGCTGCCAGACAGTGCACGGTGGAAGGTTGGCCGTGCTGGGTCATGAATTAAAGCCTGATAAGCCGTTTTGCTGATGCCGTTGACATAAAGATTAGGGTCGAAACTCGGCAAGCTAACCATCGCTAACACTTCGCCGTTGGCTGGATCGATCGCGACTGCAGCGCCAGTTTGTGTGCCAAAGGCTTCGGCGGCGGCGATTTGAAGACGAATATCCAGGCTGAGATAGATGTTTTTCCCAGGAATCGGCGCTTTCCGTACTCGATCAAGTTCACGTACGGTGCGCCCGGCGGCGTTGACTTCAACGCGTTCGTAGCCAACTTCGCCATGCAACACATCTTCATAGCGCGATTCAATGCCGATCTTGCCAATGTGGCTGGTGGCGGCGTAATTTGTTGGATCAACCCGGCTCAAGTCTTTCTCATCTAGGCGCCCAACATAGCCCACGATATGCGCAGCGGCGCTGCCTAGTGGGTAGTAGCGTGATAGATATGGCACTATTTTTACGCCTGGAAAGCGATAGATTGCCACACTTAATTGCGCCAATTCGTCATCGCTTAGGCGGGGTTTGATCAGCACGTTTTGAAATTTCCGATGCTGTTTGCGCGTGCGCTCAAAATCTTCCTTGAGCTCACTATCCAGCGCAATGATTTGACCTAATGCTTGCCAAGTTGCTTCCACACTTTTGGTTTGTTCGGGAATCAGCTCAAGCCTGTAGGTCAGGCGGTTTTCTGCAAGTAGCACGCCATTTCGGTCGAAAATTAGCCCGCGAGGTGGCGCTATCGGTATTTGGCGGATGCTGTTGTCTAAACTTTGAGCCGAGTATTGATCGTGTGCGAAGATTTGCAGCCAAGCAAAGCGGGCACCAAGAGTGATCATCAATATAGTTATCACTGCGAAGGCCTGTAGCGCGCGCACAGTTAGCAGTCTGCGCTCATCCGCCTCTGCCTTAAGAGGGCGCGGAATCAATGTTCATCTACCGGCGGCAGCTGAGCTGTCATAGCGAACGCGCGCGGCTGCGTCGACGAACACGATCCAGCGCCAGAAACAGCAGCGGCCAAAGCAGCATGGCGCTCACTGGTGCGAACCAAAAATCCGTAGGCGGCCAGCCGTAGTTGCCTAACATCCGCAACCATACTGTTAAGACTCGATCATTCAGAAAAAGTGCGCCAATTGCGGCCGTTTGTTGCCACAACGGAAAAAATCGCAGCCGATAGCGAAAACGCAGCAGCACATAGACCAAAATCGTGAGTCGAAATGCATTTTCTCCCAACAATACGCCCGTCAGCAAATCAGCGCCTAGCCCCAACAGAAACGCGAGTCCTAAAGTGATACGCCCAGGTGACTCAAGGGTAAAGTAAGCAACCAGCATGCCTAAAAACCAAGGTT
The DNA here is from genome assembly GCA_038317875.1 of Lysobacterales bacterium. Lineage (GTDB taxonomy): Bacteria > Pseudomonadota > Gammaproteobacteria > Xanthomonadales > SZUA-5 > JANNYA01. The sequence continues at coordinate 5,304 of JBBQBR010000074.1, read as the reverse complement.
TGAATGGGCTGGCACTCTCGGGCCACGGGATGAGCTGTAGCGTCAGCGCGGCGATGACGAGTATGAAAAATAGAGTACCTTCATTGCGAATACGCATTTTAATTCGGCGCTTTAATATTCAAAGGTGCCGCATTTCCCGGCACCGTACCCGACGCCTTGTTCATGGCCCCCTGCGGCTCAAATAATGGCCCAATAGTGGGTCGTGGCGAGAGTACTAAAACCACTCTGTTGAGTGCCATTTTTGCCGTCGGTTGCACTTGCGCTTGAGCAAAACTATCGCCAGGCGCGTGGGTGACCAAAAGCACCTCTCCAATCGCTAAGCCAGCGGGAAATACGCCGCCCATACCAGAGCTGCGCAGCTGATCACCGGCCTTAATATCGCTCGTCAGTGCCATACGATCAACAGCAAGCCTGCCGTTGCCCAGCCCAATCACATAGATGCGCAAACCGCTGCGGACTACCTCAGCAGGGATTCGATGGTTCACATCGGTCAACAACATTGCTACCGACGTCTTTGAACCCACTTCAGTTACTTGCCCAAGTAGTCCGAACTGATCGACCAACGTTGAGTTGGTCGCAATGCCGTCATTCGCGCCTCGATCAATTGCAATGCGTTGACTGTAGCGATCCAAATCGACGCTCAGCACGCGCGCGACTACACTTTGCGCGCGCGCTAACCCACTTTCGCCCAGTAGCGCGCGAACTTGGCTTGCTTCGTCAAGTTTGACCCGCAATTCGCTGATTTCGGCGCTTTGCTTGAGCGACGCCTCGGTCAGTTGTACAAGTTGTTGCTCGAGTACATCGCGCCCACCGATGTAGGTTTTAGAGGCGTCCAACGCCTTCTGCGGCAGCGCTGCCAGCGTCCAAACAGGCAGTGCAATGGATTGAGCAGTGGCGCGCATATCGTTTAAATAGCCTAGGCGACGGTCTAACACCATTAACGCGGTCGCTGCTGCGGCGTAAATCAATAGCGCTAGCGTGCTGTCCGCCCCTTTCGCAAATAATTGTGCGCGGTTTTGAGAATCCATCAGCTCTAATTAGACTTAAAAAATACTCTTAAAAAACAGGCTTTAAAAAACACACTTTAAAAAAACACGCTTTAAAAAACCTGGCTTTACAAAACCTGGCTTTACAAAACCATCGTCGAAAAACGACGTTTCATTTTCGTGGCTAAAATGCGACGTTGTGATCAATCCCCGGCAAAAAAATCAGGCCCGTGCAGGTCTATTAATTCCAACGCCCGGCCACCGCCCCGCGCGACGCATGTCAGTGGGTCGTCAGCGACTTGCACGTGCAAACCAGTGACTTCGGCGATCAATTTGTCCAAATCGCGCAACATCGCACCGCCACCCGTCAACACAATTCCGCGCTCTGCCAAATCAGCACAGAGCTCTGGCGGGGTGCGTTCAAGCGCCGCTTTAACGGCTTGGCAGATTCCTTGCAACGGTTCGTGCAGCGCTTCCAAAGTTTCATTGCTGTTGACGATAAAATTACGTGGTACGCCTTCAGCCATATTGCGGCCTGAAACCTGCATTTCGCGCACTTCAGAACCCGCATAGGCGCAGCCGATTTCCAACTTAATACGTTCTGCGGTGGCCTCACCAATCAACGTGCCGTGATTTCGGCGCACGTAGTTGGTAATCGCTTCATCGAATTTGTCGCCACCAATACGCACCGATTGCGAATACACGATGCCATTCAAGGAAAGCACAGCCACTTCCGTGGTGCCGCCGCCGATGTCAATAACCATGGAGCCACGCGCCTCGTGGATTGGAATGCCTGCGCCGATCGCGGCTGCCATTGGTTCTTCAATTAAGCTGACATCGCGCGCACCCGCGCGCTCTGCCGATTCCTTGATTGCACGACGTTCGACCTGCGTTGAACCGCAGGGCACGCAAACGACCACGCGCGGGCTAGCGCGCAAAAAGCGGTTTGGGTGCGCCTTGCGAATAAAGTGCTCTAACATCGCTTCGGTCATCGTAAAATCGGCGATAACGCCGTCTTTTAACGGCCTTACTGTCACGATATTGCCAGGTGTGCGCCCCAACATGCGTTTAGCGTCGGTGCCGACAGCGGCGACCGACTTGGGGCCGCCCGCGCCGCGATCTTGTCGAATTGCCACGACTGACGGCTCGTTTAATACAATTCCCTGTCCGCGAACATAAATCAGCGTATTCGCTGTTCCCAAATCAATCGACAAATCGGTCGAAAACAGACCGCGAAATCTCTTAAACATAGTTTCCTCTAGTGGGCCGGTCGCCAGCCTTGAAAGGCAGCAACCCGTGGGCCAGGGTGCATCGGATGAATTTTTTGCAAGCGTGCTATTCGAAGTCGCTTTCGCTGGGCGCACTCTAAGCCATTCAAGTTGACGCTCACAACCAAATATGCAGCCTATGGCCGCATTTGCCTGCAATTGTGCTCATATTTTCGCCCGTCGTTCAGCTGTAGCGAAGGCGGGCGCATTGAACGCCGTTGGAATTGGCAAGTTATGTCCCCAGGCTTTGAAAATTTCAAGTTTGGCCCTATCTTTAGGCGTCAGGGCGCAGATTGACGCTCGACTATGGGGCGTTTGATGTCACCTTGGGTATTAATCTGGATGATTTTGCTGGGCGGCACCGTGATTTATTGGCGTAGCGCAAGGATTGCCGCAGAAGCGGCACTGAAAGGCGCTAAGAACGCTTGTGAACAGACCGCCGTGCAGCTATTGGATCAGTCGGTGGCGTTCCGACGCTTCGAGTTCAAAAAAGGTGTTTTTCGCCGCGTTTATACTTTTGACTATTGCCCGAACGGGCGCGAGCGCTTTCGCGGCATGATCTGGATGCGTGAAGGTCGCGTGGACACGGTGGCGTTCGATGCCAGCGCCAATGGCGTGCTGTTGACCGCTGCGGAAATTAGTAAATTTGAGTAGTTTGGTGTGCTAAAAATAGCGCCGAGCCAACAGACGTAATTGCGTGCCGCCCTGTTGTACCGGCGCGGAAAACTCAAAGTTTCCAGGGCGGCGAATGTCGAAATATTGCGCCTCAATACCTAAGCGCCATTCGCCCGCGTTGCGCAGTGCGGCAATCGTGGCACCCGTACCATTTTGTGTGTTGCGTTCTGCTACAGAGCGGTCTAACTCGTTGATATGAAAAGCTTCAGCACGTCCCGTGATAGTCCATAAGCCGACGCTGCGCGATGCGGCCAGATAGGCCGCGTCAAAGCCAAAAGACACATTTGGCCCAGGTGGGAAGCCCATATTGGTGCGCCCACGCATCCATTCACCTAATAGTGTCCAGGCATCGCCTAGCGGGTGATCAAAGCCCAAAATGCCAAAGCGCGTATGCCAAGCGTATTCATCGCCATGCAAATCTCGGTCGCCGCAGTTGTCGGTAAAATACGCGTTAACGTGACCGCCGCTGACGAAACTTTGCCGCGCGCGCAGGGCGTAACCGGGGCGGCCATCCAAATCCTTACCAAAAGGTTGGCTGCCATCGTCGCCCTGAAATCTGAAGGCGCCGCTATCGCGCAATGATGGCAGTGCGAGCAAGGGTAGGGTTTCGCCAAATACGCTCAGGCGATCATGAATGGCAAAGCCGCGCCAGGCTAAAAGTGCGGCCGAGCTGTCATTGCCGCCATAAATAGTGGTGGAAAAATCAAAGCTAGCGCCGGAGTCCTGTGTGAAGCGCTTGGTTGCGGTGATACCCAGCGGGCGAAATTCTTCACCGATCCAACTGTTTAGCGCGGAAAAGCTCAACGTATAGGGCGTTTGCCAAAAATCTTCTACATTCTCAAAACTAGAGCCAGAAAAACCTAGCCCGGTGCGAATGCGAAAATTGTCTTGTGCCAAATCGCCATAGTCAAAATAAGCGTCGACTACTCCGAGCTTTCGTCCTAAATCCGTTGCTGACCCAGCGCGTCCAAGCAAACTAAGGTGCGCGCTAAAACGGCCTTCGTTTTTGAATTCAAAGCCGATTCGTGCTTCGCCGGAAGCGCCGTCGCCTTTCCCTAAAGTGCCAGAGCCGCCAGTGATCCAAGCATTTTCGGCGTTGCTTGCGCTGGCACCCAGTTCGACGTAGCCGCTGGTTAGAATTTCAGCGTTGGCACCCGTACTGAATGCCAACGCGAGCGATGTCTTAGTAATACGAACAAAGTTAGCGCGGAGCAGCTTGCACCAATGACCGTAAGCTGGCGACAAATCGAGCGTTTTGGAAAGTGTCACCGTTTTCTACCGAAGCATTTAGACTATCGACAAGCGTAGCAAGCCGGTCTGCATTTGCTTTGTCAATAGCACCGCTGGCCTCAAAACCACTGACGACGCTTTGTGCTGCAAGTGCTGCTTGCTCAGCGCCCGCAAAATCACGATAGTCGCCGGCTTCGGCGTCACGCAAAAGGCTAGCTAGCACTTTTCTTAGCGACGCGGCCTCAAATGGATAGGCGGAAACTTCCGTTAGGCTGCCCTCGATGGTGTTCTTCAGTGTGTTTGCAGCATTCGTTGTCGCCTCTCGGCTGTTGGTGGTTGCACGATGCAGCGCGCGCGTTTGTTCGCGCAGCCGCGCACCAGCAGCGGGATCAACCACGCTCAGTACATGACGGAAGGTAACTAGATTGGCATCATTTAAGCGAACGATGCCTGGGCCCAAGCCAGTGCCGGGGCGTGCGGCCCACGAGTTGCCGCCCATGCGCTTGTGGCAAGCGTGGCAATCAAATAAAACCAGCTCTGGGAAGATGCCGACATAAGCGGTTTTGCTATCGGTCAACTGCTCAAGCAAATTTTTTGCCGCCACACCTTGGCCAAGCGCCCAATCACGCGCGCCGTTAAATTCGCCCTTGCGCTTAATGTAATCGGCGTCGATTTCATAGTGCGGATTGAGCCAGGTGAAGGTGTCCAGCTCAAACTGCAGGCGCGGATGGCCGGCACCCATGATTTGGTGCGTAATCATGCGATCTTTAGTGCCCATATGGCAGCTCAGGCACATTTTCGCACGCTGCACCGGTTCTTCCGTGGGATATAGCCCGGCTTTGAGATTATCAGCGTGAGAAATATCCTTATTGGCGTGTGTGCTGACCCAGTTTTCCGAGCCGCCGTGACAGGCTTCACAACCTACACCGTCTTCAAGCTGGAATTTTTCACCGCGTAGCGCCACAGGCACATTGTCGGTATGGCAATCCAGGCAAACCTGCGCTTTCGTGGCGTCGCCTAAACCTAATTTACGCGTGATCGCTTGGCTTTCTGGCTGCTTCAATATCTCAAACGCCCGGGCATGCTTATCGCTTTCTTGCCAAACGGAGAATTCGTTTTGCATGACATTTGAGTCTTTATAAACC
>JBBQBR010000073.1:0-8300 GCA_038317875.1 Lysobacterales bacterium | reverse complement strand
TTACGAAAAGTGGCCAGACGATTGCGGGGGGCGGCAATAGCAATCAAACGTGTGGACCTGGTTCAAACGCGAGTTGCGCAAACCAAACAACCCAGAGCCATGCAGCCATTTCCGGTGGCTACGGCAATGTCGCTGGCGGCGCGGCGAGCATTATCGGTGGTGGCAACAGTAATTCTACGTCAGGCTTTGCGAGCGTCGTCGCTGGCGGCACTTCGAATGTTGCTGGTGGCACCAACAGCGCAGTAAGTGGCGGCACCACTAATGCTGCGCTTGGCACGTACAGCATTGTTTCTGGCGGCATTGTTAATTGCGCAGGCGGCGATAATAGTTGGGTGGGTGGGCTGGGAGCGCGCACGCGCCCCGGTAACGAGGCCGGTGATGGCATCTGCCCGGGCAATGTACCCAACTCAGGGGATGCCGATGGTGACCAGGGCACCTTTATCTGGAACGACTCACAAAATGCGGCCACTATTTCTACAGGCCCAAACCAATTTTTGGTACGCGCCGATGGTGGTTTTGCGCTGAATTCGGCAAGCTTAGGATTCAACGACGTGGTGCTTAAGGCACGAACCGCAGCAAGCGGTGATACTAGTTTTAACATGTTGTTGCAAACAGCGACCACACAATCTGCGACGCTGTCGGTCAACAGCACCACAGGTGACAGTGCCTTCACCAGCACCAACGGCGATCTTTTATTGCAGACGACTGCGGCGAATAAATACATCCGCACCAATGATCGCTTTGGCGTCAAGGGCTTGCCCGCGCTCAACGAATTAGAAGTCTTTGGCAACGCCTCAAAAACCACCGCTGGCAGTTGGCTCGCAAATTCGGATCGCCGTATTAAAACCGATATTCAACCGATCAATAACGCGCTGGGCCTGATCAAGAAACTAACGCCAGTGACGTTTAGCTATACCCAAGACTATCGCAAATCGCATTCAGTAATTGGCGATGCGCGCTACTACAACGTCATTGCACAAGACTTTGCCAAGGTCTTTCCAGATGCGGTGAAGGGTTCGGGCGAATATTTGCCGGGGCTGGAAAAGTCCCCCGCCAATGAGATTTTGCAGGTCGATACCTACCCAGCGCTGATCACCAGCCTGAGCGCAATTCAAGAATTGGATGTGAAGTCAGAATCCGATCATGTCCAAATAATGCAGCTCAAAAGCGAAAACGCCGCGATGCGCGCCGAAAATGCTGACCTCAGTCTGCGGTTAGAGAAGCTTGAAGCGCGGATGCATTGATCCTGTTGCTAGCCCAGATGCGGATCGCCCAGATGCGGACACGCATGCCGTTGCGCATTCTGGGCTTGACGACACAGTGGCAGGCAAGCACATTGTCAAAATTATAAGATGGTTAGGAAACTGCGGGGTCATCACCACAAGGCCCAAGCGTCAAATACGCGTCTTAAATATTCACGCATTTACCAACTGAATCAATAACAGAAATGAAACAGCTGATAATTCCGAATCTCGACCACTGGGCGCATAACTCTGATACAGCGCGATCAAATCGCCAGCCTATTCGTCTAATTCGTCCAGCCAAGCTGGTTGCAGATGCAGTGCGGCCAGTTTTGCCCGAATTGAGCTAGCCAATGAATGTGCCTGCAGCGCTTGCGTCCGGCCGCCGCTGCGCAATAGTTGAACCTGCAGAGCCTGTAAGCGCATGACGTCAAGAGTATTTTCGCCGCTAACGGCAGTGACTAGGGCGATCGCGTTTTGCAATTCTGTGCTGGCATGTCCAAGCTGACCAGCGTGCGCCAGCAAACGCACACGAAGTTCAGCGACCGCCACGCGTGTGTAAATTGAGAGTTCAGGCATGCGCGCTAAATCGGCGTCGACCTGCTCAAGTATGGCCTGAGCCGCAGCCCAATTTTTTTGGGCTACAAAAAGCTTGGCCCGCTGACAATCAAGCCATATTGCTGCAGCGCCGCGAGTTCCTATATTTTTTTGCGACCATTCGCCAGCCAATGCAAATGCTTGCGCTGCGCCATCCAGATGCCCTTGTGCAAGCGCCAAGGTACCGAGTGCCGTGTAATAACTCTGCAAATCCTCAGGTGCCTCGCGCAGATCGGCAATGGCAATACTTGCAAGCGTGGCACGCGCTCGCGTCAACTCGCCTGTTTTAGTGAGCAAGTCCGCATAGTCGATGGTGAAAAACTGGAGGTAATAATTATCCGCGCCCAGCACGCGCTTCCCGAGGTTCAATGCCTGCTGCAGGGTGGTCGAAGCCAACGTATAGTCACCTTGTTTGGCGAGCACGCCCGAAAGGCTGGCCATCGGCCAAACCAAACGTGGAAAGTCTGGTCCTTGAGTACGTTGATATGCGGCAATAGCGGATTCAAATGCGCTGCGCGCTTGCGGCAATCGATCAAGACTGACCAGCAGCATGGCGCGATTGACCTCAAGCTCAATCGTATTGGGGTGGTCTGGCCCGTACGCAGTCTGCGCGATGCTCAGCGCGGCATCGATATGCGAAAAAGCCGCCAAGGTTCGGCCGGTCGCACGGCAAATATTCGCTAAGCGCGACTGCGTCATCACCCACGCGCGTTGCCAATCAGGTAACGGCGCAAAGATTGCAAGCGCTTCATTTAATAACTGCTCTGCGGCTTCTAGATCGCCTAACTGCTTGCGAACGGTGGCGAAACTGACCATCGCCAGCGCCGTTTCCGGATTTTCGTTACCTAGAATTTCGCGGTACAGCCTCAAGGCCTGCGCAACCGCAGGTTCGGCAGCGGCTGGGCTGTCTGCACTCATTTGAATCTCGCCCAGCTTGTTGAGCACTTTGGCCAGCGCAATTGGATCATCTGCCAGGCTGGCTCGCGCTTCCTTGATCGCGCCCTCAAGCACCTGCTTAGGCGAGCGTGGCGCGGTGCTGTTGCGCCCGGTTGCACTTAGTTCGCGAAACATATCGAGTGCAAAATCGCTGACGCGCCCGGCACTTGCCGCCTCCAAATCTGCGCGTTTTGCCGCTGCTGCCGCAATTTGCGCTTGATAGATCGATACCAATGCGGCGCTGCCTAGGGCTATAAATGCCACGCCAGCAAAGGCGACCGCCATGCGATTTCGCTTGGTGAAGCGGGATAGTCGGTACCAGCGGCTTGCCGGGCGCGCGCGCACCGGCTGCGCGTGTAAGTACCGACCAATATCAGATGAAAATTCCGCCACCGACCCGTAGCGGTCTTCCGGTGCTAGGCGCAAAGCCTGCGCAACGATTGCGTCTAAGTCACCCTTTAATGCGGCGCTTGGATAACTCAGGCTAGAATTTGTCTGCGCTGCTGGACGCGGTGCTATATGAAAATCTTGTTCTGCTAGCGCGCTTTGAGCTGCTTGAGCACCTGCCGCGCGGCGTGCGGCCAGGGCAGTATTAGTCATTAACTTCGTTTCGTTTCGCAGCTTTTCGCCAGTCGTTGTGCCGCTGCGCAGTTTAAGAATTTCCTGCAAGCGCTCGCTTGGGCGCTCGTTTTCTTCCAGATGCACGCGCATTAGGATCGCTGGGATATTTTCAATGCTGCGCGTCTTTGGCAAAGCGCCCGCTAATAGGCGAAATAGCAACAAACCCAGCGCGTAAACATCGGTTGCGGTCGAAACTTCCTCCGCGCGCAGCTGTTCGGGCGCCGCGTAAGCGGGCGTCATGGCGTTGACAGTGAATTCGCCGCTAACGCCATCAAGTAGCTTGGCGATGCCGAAATCCAGTAATTTGGGCTGACCATCGCGATCAACCAGCACGTTATTAGGCTTGATATCGCGGTGCACAATCAGATGCCGATGCGCGTGCGCAACTGCGGCACAGACTTTGCTAAACAGCTCCAGACGGTCTTGCAAGCTCAAGTTTCGCTCGCTACACCATTGCGTGATGGTCACACCGTCAACATATTCCATCGCCAGCCACGGCGCGTCTGCGGCGTCCACGCCCGCATCAATAAAGCGTGCAATACCCGGATGGGACAGACGTGCCAGCAATTTTCTTTCGCTCAGCAAGCGATCCATCAGGCGCGTGGCGTGCCCATGCACACGCTTAATGGCAACTTGGTGCTCAACTAAGCCATCGGTGCGCTCCGCCAGCCATACTTCCCCCATGCCGCCCGCGCCCAGCAAACGCAAAAGTCGATAGGCACCAAAGTTGTCGCCAGAAAAATTATCTACACGCGCACGATGCTTAGTCGTGTCGGTTGGATTGTCTGCTTGCTGATTCTCGCCCAATTGCTGCATTACGCGGCTTAACTGCAGCAAGCGCTGTATCGCTGGCTGCGCCAGTAGTTCTGCCGGTAGTTCAGCGGCATCGATCTGTTCACCAGCGGCAATACGCTCGGAAATGGCAAGGCGCTGCACTTGTGAATTGACGGCTTTGGAACCTGTCGCTTCGGGATCGCTCACTCAAGCGCCTCAGCCATCAACACTAGGGCGCGCGTTACGCGCATGCGAACGCGATCGGGTGGCTGGTTTAACTCAAAGCCGATTTCGACAAAACTCATACCAAATTCAAAGCGCATGACGACTGCTTGCCGGGATTGTTCCGGCAATTTTTGCAGCGCCTGCTCATAGGCGCCTGCTCATAGGCGCCTGCTCATAGGCCAGCCAGTCTTGAGGGTTAATATTTTCGGCACTGACCACCGATTGCAGGGTGTTTTCCCCGATTTCAGACGCAATTTTTGGTGTACGCGCCTGTGCGCGCATGGCATCGCGTAGGGCATTGAGCAAAACCTGTCGAAGGTAGGCAAAAAATGCCCCGCGCTCTTGCACTTGGATATGCACAAGTTTCTCCAACACCTTTAACCACGTGACTTGCATCATGTCAGCGGTTTCTTGCTCATGCCGCAGCATTTGCGGCACGCGACCGTGCGCAAAGTTGCGCAGCAGCGGTTCAATACCTGCAATAAGCCGATCACGCGCTGCCGAGTCGCCATCACGAATGTGGCTTAACAATTGGCCGTGGTGTGCGAATCAGTAGTGCTCAAGTTGCGCTTTGACTTAAATGGGTGTGCGCTAAGGCTAACCGATTCTTAAATCTCAAACCCGCCTTTGCGAACCTATATTTTCGGCTACTGGCATCAAGTCGGGTCTACGCCATGCAGACTATTACGCCTGTTGATTTTGGCCGCTGCTTGCAAATAAATCCAGTTGAGTTCGCTTTTGCTAAAAAGCGTCGTTCTAAGCCGTATTGGACTGCTATTTAGAGAATTACCGTGATTGTTCAGACCTTTGCCCCTGAACCGGCAGCAGATCGACGCTTGTTGTTAAACAATCAGCGCGTGGGAACCGGATCAATGAAATACTTTTGCGTCTTGCTCGCGGCCTCGACATTGAGCGCAAACGCGCGCACCGAAACTATCGCACCATGGCTGCCCTTGTCCTCAGCGTCCATGCAACATCCCGAACCCGTCCACACGACATTGCCGATCCAGACACACATTGCCCCCGACGGCGCAATCTTCGCCGAAGTCGATGTAACGCATCACAATTTAGCTCATGCTGCGCTGGCACGTTTCAACGCGGACGGCAGCTTTGCGTGGATGCACGAGGTTGCAGGTTCCACGCCAGCCGGTTTTGCCTTTCTGGACGGCGGGCACGTTGTGACCGCTGCCACTTCGTTGCTTACCCTAAATGCAATCAATGTGCGTGTATACGACACTGCGACCGGCGCGCTTACGTGGGTACGCGAAGCCACCGGCGGGCGTTTTGCTTTTGATGAGCGTAACGACACCAAGCAAGTCGCGGTTGATGCAAACGGCAACGTCATGGTGCTTAGCAACGACGGCGGCGACTATGTCGTGATTCGCCACACCGCCGACGGCACCGCGCTACCCAGCTGGCGTGCGAGGATCGATAACGCCAACAACGTGCGTGCAAGCGGCATTGTCGCGATGCCCGACGGTGGCGCAATCGTTACCGGCGGTGGCGCAATTTCGGGTGGCGGCTTTGTCACTGTGCGCTTTGACGCACAGGGCGACGTTGTTTTTACTGATGTTGAACTCGGTGGCAAAAATAGCCTCGGCAATCCACTAGGGCCCGATTATATTGCGGTAAATGCGGACGGCAACGTTATGCTCGCCGGCACGCTCGAAACCCAGGGTGGCACGGGGCATGCACAGGTATGGAAACTTGACCCCAGCGGCGCGCGCTTGTGGACGCAGCTACTGCCTAATCCCGGCGGCACCCTTAGCACGTCCCCGAGTGTCGGTGCCTTTCTGCTTGCGCCGAACGGCGATGCGCTGGTGTTATCGAAATTTGTCGGTTCGTATCGTCTGGTTCGCTTGGCAGCCGCGAACGGTGCTGTGATCTGGGATGCGGCGGCGTCAGGTGGCAGTCCCAGCACACTCGCGCAAGCAGAAAACGGACGCATATTGGCGGGTGGCTATGTCCTGATTGGTGGCGGACAAGTCCGCGCCCGAGCTGTCGAATTCGACGCGACCGGTGCCAAGTGTCGCATCATGGAAGACATCAAACCCTACTTGAAACTGAAAGCAAACGGCAGCGCCGCCGGGTGGAGTGTGCTTACGTCAAATCCACTTGTGGCGGGCGTCGGCAGTGACGCGCTCATGCGCCGTTACAATGCCGATGGCCCCTGCACCGAGAAGTTGTTTGGGGATGGCTTTGAAGCTTTTGGGTCATTACAGCCTGCTGATCAAACTCAGCCAATCATGTCGATTGCGGATGATCAACAATGATTGGCAAGTTCAGCCATCAAACAAACCCTAACTTACCCCTAAATTGACGAGATTTACAAATATGCGCCGAAAAAATTTGAGAGTTGCCATTGTTGGCATTGTGTTGTTTTTCATTGCTGTTGTATTTTATTTTTTTATGCTTTCTTTTGCGTCAAAATCGAATAATCCCGCTGCACTCATGAGCACTGTCGGGACTGTTTCAGGCGTTGTCTGCGGTTTGGCATTCGTGATGACGTTAGTCGGTCTAATCGGAAAAAAGGTCTGATGTCGTTTAAATGTATTCCGATTTAGTCCGATGCGAATACACACTCGGCGAGTACACACTCAGCGACTTCACCTAGTTTAGTTCGAACAGATAAGTAGCGATTTGTAATTTCTACCCTCTATAAAATATTGGGGGAAATGTTTAACGGCTGTTGTAGTCGAGGCTGCATCAGCCGTATTTTGGTACCGTTATCGGAGTAGTCGAAACAAACGCTGCAGCCAAAGGCGGTAGAACCAATCACGTATTGCGGCACACAGCGCGCGACGATGTGAAAAGTTCCGGCATAGCCCGGTCATTTTCGAACCAAATCTTAAAAGAACCGTTCGCACTGAACGTGTCGAAGGGCAGAGCCGTACAAATACCGACGCAGCCGCAGCACTTTGCGCAACACCAAGCTTGTCGCCACATGCTTGGACAGGCTCAGCACGAACGGGTTTCTTTCAGCGCCACTCCGAAAACATCAGTTTGGCTCGCACCCCTCGGGACTTTGTCGAAAAATCAATGCATTAAAGTTCGCTAAGATTGGCAGTCGCCACGTATTTACAAAGTTGTTTCATGCGCAGCTTGCGGCGGGTATCTCCAATTTCGCCAAAACTGCCCTCTAGTAGCACCGAACACGCATCCAGACGGTTTCCTCCCCCGTCTGGATGCGTGTCCCCGTCTGGAGGCCTGTCCCCGTCTGGATGCCTGTCCCCGTCAGGATGCCTGGCAAAGCCTAGAAGCTGTAGCTCGCTTTCACATAATAAAACTTACCGTTAAAACCAAACGGCGCTTCACCACGTGCGTAAGGCAAAATGCCGTTGAAGCTGTTATCCAACGCACTGCCGCTTTGGAAGCCATTGGCGTCCGTGATCAGAAGTTTTCGCAAACGTTGCGGATAGTTGTTGTTCAAATTTTCCGCGCCCAGGGCAAAATTAAAGGCGTCCCACTGGTAGTTCACGGACAAATCGAGCACCCATTCTGGCCCGAACGATTCATCTTGTAAGGGATTGGCGCTGAGCAGCTGGTAGGTGCCGTAGCGGGTGGCATTCAAGCGCACGCCAAAATCACCCAAGTACCAATCGCCGCCAAGAATCAGCTTATTGCGCGGTGGCGCTTCGGTGATGCGGCCCACTTCCACGCGACCGATGCGCTGCAGCGCCAAATTCGCGGTGGAAAGCGCCGCAGGGTTGGCGGCAATGCGGTCGATTTCAGTCTTGTTATAGTTATAGCCCAGAGTGGTCGTTACTGAACCCCAATCCTGCAGATCGAAGGTGTAGCGGCCAATCACGTCGATGCCCTGAGTTGAGGTGTCAATGGCGTTGGTGAAATAACGCCCGCCGGTGACGCCAGCAAAGCCGCGCGCCGCCAGGAAAGCGGTAACTCCGG
>JBBQBR010000072.1:0-8309 GCA_038317875.1 Lysobacterales bacterium | reverse complement strand
GACGCAGTTTGGCGCACGCCTGCTAGAAGTGATTCCGCTCGATGAAGCCGAAAAAAATATGGCGCGCGCGCGCTTCAAGGCGTTTTCCGCTGCGGGCATGAAGCCCAGTCACGAGAAGGTCTAGGCGCAACTATTGCAACGCAGAAGTGCTAGGCGCAACAGCTGCCAGTTGGAACAGCGTTTCGATATCGACACGATCAAATCGGTAGTCAGCGTTGCAAAATTCACACTGAATTTGCGCGAAGCCAGATTCGTTAGCGGCGGCAATTGCCTCGTCGTGGCCGATACTTTGCAACATTGCGGCGACCCGTTCGCGCGAGCAGGGGCAGTAGTGCGTCAAGGTTTGCAGCTTGGTCTGCACATAGGTTTCTTCGTGAAACAAGCGATGCATTAACGTTGACTCGTCGATTTCCGCCAATTCTTCCGGCTTGAGTGTAAGCACCAGCTTTTCAATGCGATCCCAACCGTCGGCATCAAGTGACGTTTGATTGCCGCCCAATTGCGCAACACGCTGCACTAAAAACCCGGTGGTATTCTGCGCACCGTTCGCCAGCAGGATGCGAGTGGGCAATTGTTCAGAGCTGTTGAAATATTCCTCGAACGTTGCCGCGATGCCATCGACCGCCAGTGGGACGATACCCTGATAGCGTTCTCCCTGTTCTGGCTCGATGGTGATCGCGGCTGAGCCGCGCGCAAAGGCGAGGGCAAACTCAGTCGGAAACGGCTCTGGGGCCTCACTATCCGCGCGTGCAATGCCGCGCAGATAACCTGAATCGGTGCATTCAGCAAATATTTGACGCAACGCACCTTGTGAACGGAGTTGAATGCTCAATTTGCCGTTGAGCTTAATCCCGCTGGTGAAGAGAGCTGCTGCACAAACACATTGAGTCAACCAATCCTGCGCTGGCTTCGGCGCATGGCTGAGCGCATGTAAGCGCGCATCAACTCGTTCAAGACGCGCCCACGCTGCGCGCACGCCGAGTTCGGGGAAATAATAGGAGATTAGGCGATCAGCGTGCATATCGGGGCCGAAAGAGGGGTGTTAGCGCACTGCTGCGCCAACACTCTTTAAAGAACGCGCGATTTCGGAATTTTAACCGATTGCGCCAGCTGCGACAGGTTCGCCGCCTGATGGACCGACGGGTGGCCCGACATTTGGGGTGTTCGCAATATCTTCACCGGTCGACCAGTCGGCTGGAGGCCCTGGTTCACGGCCTTCCATAATCGCATCAATAACGCCGACGTCGATCGTTTCGTACTTCATCAGCGCCGCCGCCATTGCGTGCAGCTTGTCCATGTTTTCGCTCAAGAGCAGACGTGAACGGGCATAGCAACGATCAATCAGATTGCGTACTTCAGCGTCTAATAATTTCGCCGTTTCCGGGGAAACCTGACGGGTTTGGGTCATTGACCGGCCAATGAAAACCTCTTGCTCATCTTCAGCGTACGTCATCGGCCCCATCGCTTCCGAAAAGCCCCACTTGCTGACCATGCTGCGCGCCAAATTGGTGGCGCGTTCTATGTCATTACTGGCACCCGTTGTTACATTTTCGGTGCCGAAAATGAGCTCTTCCGCCAAACGCCCGCCGTAGAGACTGCAGAGCATGCTTTCCAGCATCACTTTACTTTGCGAGTAGCGATCCCCCTCAGGCAAATACATCGTGACACCCAACGCGCGACCGCGCGGAATAATTGTCACTTTGTAGACTGGATCATGCTTTGGCACCAATCGACCAACGATGGCATGGCCAGACTCGTGATACGCAGTCATACGCTTTTCGTCTTCATTCATGACTAATGATCGGCGCTCAGCACCCATCATTATTTTGTCTTTCGCTTTCTCAAAATGCTTCATAGAAACATCTTTTGAGCTGTCGCGAGCGGCAAACAGTGCTGCCTCGTTTACCAGATTGGCTAAATCAGCGCCCGAAAACCCAGGCGTGCCGCGCGCAATGAAGCTGGGCTTTACGTCCAGATTGAGCGGCACTTTGCGCATGTGCACTTTCAAAATTTGCTCGCGTCCACGTACATCCGGTAAGCCGACGACTACTTGCCGATCAAACCGACCAGGACGCAACAATGCGGGATCCAGCACATCAGGGCGGTTGGTGGCAGCAATAAGGATTACGCCTTCAGTGCCTTCAAAGCCGTCCATTTCGACCAGCAGCTGATTGAGCGTTTGCTCGCGCTCGTCATGCCCACCGCCCATGCCAGCACCACGATGGCGACCAACGGCATCAATTTCATCAATGAAGATGATGCAAGGCGCGTGCTTCTTGGCTTGCTCAAACATATCGCGCACGCGACTGGCGCCAACGCCGACGAACATCTCGACGAAATCCGAGCCCGAAATCGTAAAGAAAGGCACTTTCGCCTCACCCGCAATCGCCTTTGCCAGCAAAGTTTTGCCGGTGCCGGGAGAACCCACCATCAGCACGCCGCGCGGAATTTTCCCGCCTAGTCGTTGAAATTTCGCCGGGTCGCGTAAGAAATCAACCAATTCTTTTACTTCTTCCTTAGCTTCATCGACGCCAGCGACATCGGCGAAGGTAACCTTAACTTGGTCTTCGCCCTGCAAACGTGCGCGGCTTTTGCCAAAACTCATCGCACCGCGACCGCCGCCGCCACCGTTTTGCATCTGGCGCATGATAAAGATCCAAACGCCGATCAGCAGTGCTACTGGCAGTAAATTGAGTAAAATTGAGCCAAAGCTGATGCCACTTTCAGGCGCCGTTGCTTCAAAGCTCACGCCTTTTTTAATCAAAATATCGGGCAGCGTCAAATGCAGTGGTGGGGCAAAAGTATATTTTTTGCCACCTTGAGTGTTGGTGAATTCAATCTTTCGGCCGTCGTCTTGAATCGTCGCTTTCGCAACTTGTCCGTCGTCGACCGCTTTCATAAACTCTGAATAGGTCACTTCACTTGTGGGTGTGCTACCCATCACATCAGGGCCAAAGCTGCGCACTGCTAGTAGGAGGACGATTGCAATAACGCCCCACAAAAATAAATTTTTACCTAGGTCGTTCACTTTCATTCTCCAAAAAAGTCGTGTTGCCAAAAATATTGCGATGAAGCTATTACTAATCACTAGTATCTACCGAGATCCGCCGGTAAACCGAGTGCCATTTGCCCTGCTACACCGCTACTAAGCCCGTTTGCCTGTCGCCATGGCGTAAATTTCGCGCGAACGCGATCTAGACGCTGCTGGCTTGCGTAAGTTTACTTTCGTATAACGTCCGCGAAGTAGCTTTAAGTGCTCGTCCGTGCCAGTACCCTGAAAAAGTTTTACTAAGTACGTACCACCGGGTTTCAACCAAGTTTGCGCAAAGTCAGCCGCAAGTTCTGCTAAATAAAGTGATTTCGGAATGTCCACGACGTGCATTCCACTCATGTTTGGGGCCATATCTGAAAGTACAAGATCCACTTTCTGACCATCCAACATTGCTTCAAGTTTTGCTAAGACTAATTCGTCGGTGAAATCGCCCTGCAGAAACTCCACGCCTTCAAGTTGCTCCATAGGCAAAATATCTGTTGCGATCACGCGCCCTTTGCCTTTGAGCCAGCGCACGGCCATTTGTGACCAACTGCCGGGTGCTGCGCCCAAATCAACAATCGTCATCCCAGGGCGAATCTTCAAATCGTCCTCAAGAAGTTCTTCCAGCTTAAACGCCGCGCGCGAACGCAACCCTTGGGCTTGCGCCTGCTTGACATAAACATCACTGAAGTGTTCTTTTAGCCATCTAGTACTGCTCTTACTGCGTGCTGCCACTTAAGGTAACCTTGGTTGAGTTAATTTTTGATCAAACGAAGCCCAATTATGCCACTGACCAACCCACAACGCAGTTATTTACGCGGCCTGACCCATTCTTTGCACCCAATTGTCATGATTGCGGAAAACGGTGTGTCGGAAGCAATTCAAAAAGAGCTCGATATCGCGCTAAATGCCCATGAATTAGTGAAAGTTCGCATTAGTGCGCCTGACCGTGAGACTAAAACGCTCTGGTTGGGGGAATTAATCGGCGCTTCGAAATCCGAACTTATTCAGCAAATCGGCCATATCGCCACTCTTTACCGAAAGGCAAAAGAACCGAAGTTAATGTTGCCGAAGTAGGCTGTCACCATAAGCGTGATTGCGGTCTCAAGCGTGCTCCTCGCCACCGATTCACGCGCCCTCGTCATCCCCGATCGTTTTTATCGGGGATCCAGCATCTTTGCGCATCTAACCATCTGGATTCCCGCTAAAAGCGTGCGGGAATGACGAGTTTAGGAGTTGCGCCCGGCCGAAAGAACAGGGAATGATGAGTCAATGAGGTTTCGATTCAATCGACTTCTCGTTCGTAGCGCGGAAATGCATCGGAAAGCTTCGATCCGGTAAAATTTGCGATCCAGCCGCTTGGATCCGTGAATATGCGTATTGCGACGAAAAATGGCGACTCACCCATATCAAACCAATGCTGCGTGCCTGCAGGCAAATTAATCAGATCATTTTTTTCGCATTCAACTTCATAAACGTTATCTAGGCCATCGCTAGTTGCGGCATGAATCGTGAAAAGCCCGGAACCAGCCACAAAAAAACGCACCTCATCTTCGCCGTGGGTGTGCTCATTCAGGAATTTTTGCCGCATCAAGGCTCGATCTGGATGTTCTGGGTGCAGGCTCACAACATCGACGCTTTGATAACCCCCTGCTTGCATCAGATGGGCGATGTCGTGCTGGTAAGCGGCCAGTACGGACTCTGGGCTAGCGCCCGGTTGCAATTCAACTGCCGCCTGCCAGCGCTCGAACCTAACGCCTATCTCGCGTAGTTGTGTGGTAATTGCGTTTGGATTTCGAGTTTCAAGCAGCACGGTGCTTGCATCGGAACTGCTAAAAATTCGCAACCTGCTCATGATTTAGCCGCCAATGCGATCCCTGGACGCAGTTTGAGTAACTCCAATTCGCAACCCAGCAGAAATTCGAACGCATCTAGGTGTCGTCGTGCGTCTGCCATGGTTTTACCCCAGGTGTAAATGCCATGGCCTTCGATTAAGTAGCCGTGGCAAATTGGATCGTGATCCATAAATGCGTCAATCTTGCGCACCAGGGCAGGCATATCTTGCGTGTTGGCAAATACTGGCACCTGCATACGTATTTCGTGCGTCACATTGCCGGAAAAGGCTTTTAATAACTCATAATCTTCGAACACGATATGGCCTGCTTGCTCAAAAATCTTGCTGGCTAGGGTTTGCGCGCGCGAATGCGTATGCAAAACTGCGCCTGCGTCCGGAAACCGTGCGTAAATATGGGTATGAAGCAAAGTCTCTGCGCTGGGCTTTGCACTGGTGCCCACTGCTTCACCGGCGGCGTCAATTACCATCACATCTTCTGGCGTTAAACGGCCCTTGTGGCGGCCAGAAACGGTGATCGCGATATTTTCGGCGTCTATACGCATCGAGAAATTACTGCTCGTAGCGGGCGTCCAACCGAGCTGGTAGAGCTCTTTGCCGACTTCGGAAATAATGGCGGCACAGTCAGCAAAGTGCGATAAGTCAATGGCGAGAATGGCGGGTATTCCTGTGCAAACGATAAGTGCATCTAAGTTTACGGCACTTTGCCTTCAAGCTCACGGGTACAACGCAAACTGCAGGCTATGCTTAATGTTTCGATTCAAAATTCCGATTCCTTTTCAAACTATTTTTCAATTTACTTATTTTATTTAGGCCGACCTTATGACCACTCGTCGCATTGTTCTAGTTCAAATTGCCGCCACTGCGCTGTTAGCGGGGTGTACACCCACGGTATTGAAGCCGCTTCGGGAAGATGCGGTTTCTGCGAAAAGTTTGGGCTATAAAATTGATGCGCGTTTAGTGGATGCGGCGGCATTCCCTAGCTACGCACCCGGTCAGTTTTGCCACAATTGCAGATTAGCGGGGCGCACCGGTGGCGAGCTTTTGCCATGTAACGCTTATCCGGGCTATTCAGTCGCAGCGGGTGGGTGGTGCGCGAGCTATGAAAAGCGCTAGCTGTGAAAAGCGCTGGCTGTGAAAAGCGCTGGCGCGTCGCTATGTAACGAGCATTGCCTAAATAGCCGAGCAGCCAAGTTAAAAATTCGCTAGCCTTCTTCAATGCCCATTCGCGCCCTTGAGACGATCCATGCAGCTTCGCCATCTTTATTTGAACGATCCGGAATCACCGAACACATTTGCGGCAAGCGCAGAATCAACGAGTGCCGACGCGGTTAGCACTCAAGTTAATCCGTTCGTGGGTGCATTTGGTACTTTGCCGGAGCAGTTTTTACCGACAATAGGGAATGCGGGAGTTTTTCGATTCTTCTTTGAATCCTGGCAGCGCCGCTTGCCAGATCCGGTGCCGGTTGCCTGGATTTGTGGGCCGGCAGGAACCGGCAAAACAACTTTGCTCAGTGCGCTGGCTCAGGGCGTAGAAAATTTGACGTGGCCGCCGCACTTCGCCGCTTTGAACTCACATTTCCGGGCCTTGCGCGAGCATCCTCCGCATCTGTTAATGCTATCCGCGCAGCAGTCAAAAGCGCGCTTTGGGGTGGAGCCGCTCGCGGTCGCTTTGCTGCGCGCGTTTAATGGTGAGCAAGGGCTATCGGTTAGCTCCATTGAGATTGCAGCACTGGAGCGCTGGCTGTCAGATCGCGGAGCGCTTGAGCAATTTTCGCGGGGTTTCCACGCACGCACCGCGATCGACTGGCAAGTGGCTCGGGAAAGTCCTGATCTGTTGCGGGAAGACTTAATTAAGGCGCTGAGCGCAGCCCTCAATGAGCCGGTTGAACGCGCTGAGAAAGACTACGAAACCGCAATTGCAAAGCCGCACGACCCGGCAAGTTATCTGCAGCAACAGCTGATGCGTCAAGCTGAGCATGACGGTAATCAGCATCGGGTACTGGTGTTGATTGATGATTTCGATGCGCTGTTTGATGGCGATCAGATGCTTATGCGTGATGCGCTTGCACTGCTCAGCCGATTTGCTTGTGATAGTCATGGCCGCATTGGCTGCGCCGTATCAGCGCGCAGCGCATTAGCTGACGTGTTAAATGATTGGGCCGATTGGGTGCCTGCGGGTGTGCACAGTATTGCGCTTGGGCCTAAGGACGCGCTGGCGCTGCTGTATGCACGTTGGCTGCAGCCGAATGCGTTGGCTGCGGTCAGCCTAGCTGCCCTCGCGCCTGAGGTTACGCATCCATTTTCGTCCAGCGTGCTGGATTGGTTAGCCCGAATCCTAGCGGCGCAGCCTGATATTCATGTTTTGCAGCTTTTTGCTGATGTTTTGAAAACCCATGCACAGCGTTCGGCGGTTGAACTGTTGGGTCCAGCGGCATTAATTGGGCCGCTCTATTCGCAATTGCCCGCGGCTACCGCGAAACTCTTGCAAGACGCCTTGCAAAGCATGCCAGCGGCGCAAGCTGAAGTCTTATCGGCGCTGGCATTGGCGCCACTAGGTGGCTTAGCAACGCTGAGTGAAGCCGAACTTGCACAACTCGCGCAACCGCGATTAGGAGAAACGGTGATTCCCTCACATGCACTAAGCGCCTTGGAAAAGGCGGGTTGGCTGCGGCGCCTAGAAGGTGGCGTAGCCTTAAGCTTGCCAGAGTCACAAATTCGCCAAGCGGTTGGCGAACAGCTGAGTTTGAGCCTGCGCGAACGCATGCGCTTGCTTGCTGACTTGCTTTTTGAAGGTGTTCTGGCCGCGCGCCAAACTTTGGAATATCGCAACGGCCGCGCCTACCCTTACAACCGTTTATGCGACAGTCATGCCCACGGCAGTGCCAGCCATGAGCTAGCACTGATGCTACTGACGCCGTTGGCACCGGAATACCCGGAGTTCGATGAGTTCCACGCCGTGCTGCGCAGTGCAGAAGGCGGCGGACAGGCGCTACTGAAGCTTGGTGCCGTGCAAAATTTGAGTGATCGCCTCGCCGCACTTTCGCGTGCACGCCAGCTGCGTGCGAACGCCCCGATTGGCACCGCCGGGCACGATTATGCCGATAAAGCGGTGGAAGCCGAGCTGCTCTCAGATTTGGCGCATGCTTTTGAAAACGCCGAAGTATTTGTTGCTGGCAGACGCTTAACTATGACCGCAATTGAGCCTGCGGCAGTGGTCGATAGCGCTATGCGCTCACTGATTGAATCGGTGCATTCGCACGTTGATGAGATTGCGCATCAGCAAAGCGAAGCGCTTGCGATGATTCGCGTGGTACTCGGCGGGCGTGAGCTGCCAGCGGGTGAAAATATTGCCGCACTGAATCGTATTGATGCTTATTTTGAACTGCATATCGGTCAAATGATGAGTATGGGCGATCTCGT
>JBBQBR010000071.1:0-8385 GCA_038317875.1 Lysobacterales bacterium | reverse complement strand
CGCTACACGGCGGAGCACTCTTTAGCCATCAGACGGCAATTTCAGTCTGAATTTGCCGCTGAAAGCTTGAGCTACAAAAAAATCTAAGCTTGTGTCACGCTGCGGTCTTGCCCGCGACGTGAGCTGTGCTTTGACTACCCCAAAATCCCCACAAAAAAATTTACCGCTGCACTGGCCGGCATGGGCCAAAAAATTCGCCGAGCTTTATTTTTCAGGCACGACTGCGATGTTCGTGCTGCACGGAAATGTGTCGGATCTTTATGCGATGGCCGACAGCAAATTTGGTAGCTTGAATGAATTTTTGGCGGCTGAGATGTTCGGGCGCTGGGATTTGGTGCTGGGTTTCGATTTGGCGCGTGGTTTACGGCCACTCGGCGGCAGCGATGCCAAACGCCAGCTAGAGATGGTTTCGCTGCTTTCACGCAAATTAGCGGACCCAAAACTATTGCCTCGGGATCCAACCACCGTGCTTTCGCTGCTGGATCGTTTCGTGAATGAGCAACTGACCAGTGACGTCAAAGATCAGTACAGCAGCGCGATCGTGATTGATTTCGCGTCGTTTTTGGTGCCTGCTGGGGACCGCTTGCAGGGTAATAGTGCGCAGCATTTGGTCACGCTTCTTAACTGGGCGTCGAATCCGTATATCAAGCGCGCGAATATTGCATTTATCCTGACTGATTCACGCGTGAGCGATGTGCATGAGCGTTTAACGGGTTCCGCGCACGTCGCAACTCTAGAATTGCCCTTGCCCGATGAAAGCGCGCGTGCAGCATGGCTTTGTAGTTTGATGAAAGACAGCGATTTCAGCGTCTACAGTGATTTTGATGCGCAGACATTGGCGCGCTTGACTGCGGGCACATCGTTGACTGATTTGGATGTTCTGGTGCGTTCTAGCCGTGAAACCGGTCAACGTTTGGACGACAAGCAGTTCAAAGCGCGCAAAAAGACGCTGATTGAACGGCAAGCGCACGGATTATTGGAGTTTATTGAGCCCAAATTTGGCCTGGATATGGTCGTTGGCCATGAAGCGGCGAAGAAGCGGCTCAAAGAAGATGCCGAGCTATTGCGGCTGGGGCGTTTGGATGTTGCGCCGATGGGCTATTTGTTCAACGGCCCGGTCGGTACTGGCAAAACCTTTTTAGCCACCTGCTTGGCCGGTTCTATCGGTATTCCGTGCGTGCAATTGAAGAATTTTCGCAGCAAATACGTCGGTGAAACCGAAGGTAATTTGGAGCGCGTATTAAGCGTGCTGCGCGGCATGGGCCCGGTCATGGTGATTATTGACGAAGCCGACACGATGCTGGGTGATCGTGAATCGGGCGGGGATTCTGGCGTTGGTTCGCGCGTTTTTGGCATGATTGCCAACGCGATGGGGAACACTGAGTATCGCGGCAAAATTGTTTGGATGTTGCTGACCGCGCGCCCGGATTTATTACCGGTCGATATTAAACGTCAAGGCCGCGCCGAGATTCACGTGCCGCTTTTTTATCCACAGACTCAGGCTGAAATTAAGCAATACTTCTCGATTCTGGCGAAAAAGTTTGGTGCAGTGCTGGCCGTTGCCGATGTACCTGATGTGGCCGAAGAGCACATCGGCCATTTATCCGGTGCTGATATTGAAGCGCTGGTTGGGCGCGCATGGCGCAATACATTGCTTGCGAACAAACGAGTGCTGGACGGCGAAAGCATTGTTCACGTTTTAGCTGGCTTTATGCCGTCGACGCAAACGGTGGAGCGGGAAATGCAGGAACTCGCGGCGATTATTGAGTGCACTGATCGGGAGTTTTTAGTGCCAAGCGCCCTAGCAAAACTTGAGGCAGCGGGCGGGCGCGAGGAATTGCAGAAGCGCTTTAAGATGTTGATGGCGCAGGCGGGGTAGGGATATCGCTTAAATAACCACCAAATGTTGTGGCTTAGCGCCCTGTACAGCGCTAAGCGGGAATTTCCGATCAAAGCTGACTAATCGGCCAGAATTTTTTACTGCAAGAGCCAGCAAGTAAATGTCAGTCAGCTGCTTGGGGCCATGAATAAATTCGATATTGACTATTTCGAAATCAACTAGGCTGATGGCGTCTGGGCAAAACACATGCAATGGCGTTCTACGCGCGAAATTTAGCTTTTCGAGCGCTAATTTTATTGGGATTGAGTTTGAGTAATTTGGCTGCGAAAGGATACGCAGACAACCATTTTCGGTGATTGGGCAGGACGCCCAACCGAGCGTATGGTTTTCTGCGAACCAATTTCGTGCCAAAATGTGATGAATGTGCGTGGTGTCAAGCAATGCAATTAATATGTTGACATCTAACAGTGACCGCATTTTAGGCTAAATTCCCAACTCATCACGGAGCTGGTTAATGTATTCGTAAGTGACCACTTTTGCATTTGACGGAATCGGTACGAATCCATAAAACGAAGCGGGTTCGTTGAGCGTATTCGCTGGGCCGCGCAGTCCAATCCGCGCCAGTTCGGAAATTACTTCGCCCGCTGTACGTTTTTGCCGCTTAGCCATTTCTTTCGCCGCCAATAAGACATCATCCGCTAAATCAAGTGTCGTTCGCATGAATCTGACGCTAACGCATCAAACATCAGTTAACAAGCGCATGCTTGGTGCACTTACTTTCAGCCGTTGCGCCACAAACGCTACAAGGTCTGTCGTAAAGTTCAGCACGCTTTCGGCACAATCGCGACCTAGTTTGCGAAATCGGTTAATTGAATGACCCAGGTACTGCAAAAGCAAAAGCCCGCGTCGGCAGCGGAAATTGGTGCGATAACGAAATTGAGCAAAAAACCCGAGCGCGCGTCGCTCAAGCCGTTACTGACGTTGTTGCCTTTTATGCGCCCGTATCGCTGGTATGCGGCGCTGGCATTAGGATTTCTATTGGTTTCCGCAGTGGCGACACTGACTTTGCCAAATTCCGTGGGGAAAATGATTGACCACGGTTTTTCACAGGCAAATGCCGCGTTTGTGGACCGCTATTTTTATGCGCTATTTGCGATTGCGGTGATCTTGGCTGTGGCTTCAGCAGCGCGCTATTATTTTGTGACGCGCGTTGGTGAGCAAATAATTGCCGATTTGCGTCGTGCGGTCTACTCGCACTTGTTACGTCAAGAACAGGCGTTTTTCGAGGTAACAAAAAGCGGCGAGCTGCTCAGCCGTTTAACGACGGATACTGAGTTGGTGCAAACCTTGATCGGTTCAGGGCTGTCGATGGCGTTGCGACATTTCTTGATGCTGATTGGCTCGTTAATCTTGCTGGTACTCGCCAGTCCAAAACTAAGCCTGTTGATCGTGCTCGGCATTCCGGTCGTAATTGCGCCGATATTCTTGATTGGTCGGCGCGTACAGCGCCTTTCGCGTGATTCGCAAGACAAAATCGCGGAAACATCGGGCGTCGCGGGTGAGGCTTTAAACGCTGTGCACACGGTACAGGCGTTTGCGCGTGAGCAATATGAGTCACAGCGCTATTCCACGGCAGTCATTTCGTTATTTGGCGCGGCTAAACAGCGTATTCGTGCGCGCGCAATGTTGATCGGGCTGGTGATTTTAATTGTTTTTGGTGCGATTACGTGCGTCATCTGGGTCGGCGCAAAAGCGGTTCTAGCGGGCACGATGAGCGGCGGCGAGCTAACTCAATTCGTGCTGTATGCAGTGGTGGCAGCGGGTGCAACAGGCGCACTGACGGAAGTTTGGGGTGATGTGCAGCGTGCCGCGGGCGCGATGGGGCGGATTTCTGAGTTGCTGGCACGCGCTCCAGGCATTGTCGATCCGGCCGAGCCGGTCACGCTGCACAATCGATTGCTCGGCAGTATTGAATTCAAAAACGTCAACTTTAGCTATCCAAGTCGCCCTGACGCAAAAGCGCTAACACATTTAAGTTTGCGCGTGCAGCAAGGTGAAACGGTGGCTTTAGTCGGCCGTTCCGGCGCGGGTAAAAGCACGTTGTTTCAACTGCTGCTGCGCTTTTATGAGCCACAATCGGGCGACGTTGAAATTCAAGGCGTCAATATCAATGACATGCCGTTGGCGCTGCTGCGTGAAAACATTGCGATCGTGCCGCAAGATGCCGTGATTTTTGCCGGTACCATCGGCGAGAACATCGCTTACGGCCGCTTAGGTGCTAGCCGTGCTGAAATCGAACGCGCCGCCGAACAGGCCGAAGCAATGGAGTTTATTCGCCAATTGCCGCAAGGTTTGGATACGTCGGTCGGTGAGCGCGGCGTGCGTCTATCGGGCGGCCAGCAGCAGCGCATTGCGATTGCGCGCGCGATTTTGAAAGATGCGCCGATTTTACTGCTGGATGAAGCGACCAGCGCGCTGGACGCGCAGAGCGAACGCGCCGTGCAAATTGCTCTGGAACGCTTGATGGAAGGACGCACCACGTTGGTCATTGCGCATCGTTTAGCGACGGTCGTGCGCGCGGATCGCATTGTGGTGTTGGAACGCGGTGAAATTGCCGATATCGGCACGCACTTGGAATTAACGGGGCGCGACGGCATTTATGCAGAGCTGGCTAAACTGCAGTTTACGAGTGGCGTTTGATGGCTGCGCCACATCAACATTATGTGTATTCATGAAAGGGTTTACGAGCATTGTGAATTCCAAAATCAGGAGAAGAACGGTTCGATCTGATTCGCAGCCGTGTCGAAGAATCCAGGTGAAGCGCTTTAGATCTTTCGAGGCTATGATGAATTCTGGAGCCAGTAAAAGAACCGTTCGCACTGAGCATGTCGAAGTGCAGAGCCTTATCATGTCTAACACAGACAATTGCAAGACAAGATTCGCGAGAGCAACACGGCTAACAAGTTGCCCGAAAAGCACTCGCGCTTCGTTAGAAAGTTTGCGGCTCTGCCCTTGGACAGGCTCTGGGCGAACGGTTCTACTATCGATTCTGAAGTTGAACGAAGCACCTGCGACTTATCTTTCGAGCCAACATGCTAGCCAAAACTGACTCGGTTCGGCTAGATCTTTGGCTATGGGCGGCGCGTTTTTACAAGACACGCGCGTTGGCAAAAGCGGCGACAGAAGGCGGTAAAGTGCGCGTCAATGCGCAGCCATGCAAACCCGCAAAAGCCATGCATATCGGTGATTTAGTGAGCTTAATGCAGGGAAATGAAGCCTTGGAAGTGCGTGTTTGCGCACTGAGCGAACAGCGCGCAAGTGCGGTGATAGCGGCGACACTTTATGCCGAGCTCGCTGAAAGTCTGGCGAAGCGAATTGGCCTGCGCGAACAAAACCGTTTGCAGCGTTTGGGCTATCAGGCACCGGCGAGCAAGCCCGATAAGCGTGATCGCCGAAAAATCAGCGAGTTTGAGTCGGTGGAAGTGTTGAATCAGGCCGATGAAATTGCGGCTCAGTGGAAGCTAAGCTGTGCGAGTTAGTCGAGATAGTCTAGGCCCGCCGTTATGCAGCGCAAGCGTGGTGACGATTGGTGCATTTGATGGCCTGCATCTAGGGCATCAAGCAATGCTGCGTTCGATCATTGCGCGCGCCACTGAACTTGGCGTCGCAAGTGCAGTGGTCAGTTTTGAGCCTTTGCCGCGCAGCTACTTTAAACAGCCTGGGCTTTTGCGAATTTTATCGGTGCGCAAGAAGCTGGAGCTGCTGCAAACCAGCGGCATTGATCATTTACTGATGCTGCGTTTTAACCAAGCGCTTGCGGCAATGAGCCCTGAGGCATTCGTTGAGCGGGTATTGGTGCAGCGGCTGCATGCTGTTGAGGTTTGGATTGGCGATGACTTTCGCTTTGGCGCCAAGCGCGCGGGGTCAATCGACACTTTGCGTACGCTCGGTGCCCGCTTTCGCTTCAGTGTGCATACTTGTGCCGAAGTACAAAACGCGGGCGAACGTATTAGTGCAAGTGCGGTTCGAAGTGCGTTACTTGACGGTGACTTTGTCGGCGCCAAGCGCAACCTAGGGCGGCCGTTTCGAGTTTCGGCACGTGTGCAGGCGGGCAAGCAACTAGGCCGAACGCTTGGTTTTCCAACCGCGAATTTGCCGTGGCCCAGCGATAATCCATTGCGCGGCATTTTTACGGTGCGCGTCAGCAGTACAACTTTGCATCGCCATCCAGCGGTGGCAAGTTTGGGTACACGCCCGGTGGTAAACGGTGTCGAGCCGCTTTTGGAGGTGCATTTACTAGATTTTTCTGGTGATTTGTACGGTCAAGTTTTAACCGTTGAATTCATCGCCAAGCAGCGCGACGAATGGAATTTCCCAGATTTAACGGCGCTAGTTGAACAAATTAAATTGGATGAGCTGCAGGCGCGCCAAATCTTGGCGGCGAATCCTTGAGTAGCCAGATCGCTTCGAGTAGTCAGGCGGCAGTGCATAGCAAGTCGGCCATGAGTGCGAAGGCGGCCTTTGACGGTCTTGCGTTCGCGCGCACGCTTGGGCACGAACCGGGCGTGTATCGCATGCTCGGCACCGATGAGCTTTTACTTTACGTTGGGAAAGCGAAAAACCTCAAGCGCCGCGTAGAAAGCTACTTTGCCCGGCCACAAATGCAGCCGCGTTTGGCGCTACTGGTCGCCTCTGTGGTCAGTATGGAAGTGATTGTTACCCGCACCGAAGCCGAGGCGCTGCTGCTAGAAGCGCAGCTGATTAAATCCTTAAAGCCGCGTTTTAATATCGACTTGAAGGACGATAAAAGCTATCCGTATGTGCGGCTAACCACGCAGGATGCTTTCCCGCGACTCAGCTCATACCGAGGTAGCAAAGACGTGCCCGGCAAACTTTTTGGGCCTTTTCCGTCTGCATGGGCGGTAAAAGAAACAGTTGAAAGCTTACAGAAGCTTTTTTTGCTGCGCACCTGCGAAGACAGCGTGTTTGCGCATCGAACGCGGCCGTGTTTGCAGTATCAAATTAAGCGCTGCTCGGCCCCCTGTGTGGCTTTCATTGAACCGGAGGTTTACGCCGCACAGGTGAAAAATGTCGAGCTATTTTTAACCGGCAAAAGCCAGCAAATCATCAGCGACATCGGCACGCAAATGGAATCGGCAGCGGCTGAGCTGGCATTCGAAAAAGCTGCGCGGCTGCGCGATCAAATTGCGGCCTTGCGACGCGTTACCGCGAACCATTTTATTGCCGGTGAGCGCGGTGATTTAGATGCGGTCGCGGTTAAAATTGATCAAGGCGTGGCGGCGATTGTGGTGTTGTTTTTCAGAAATGGCCTGAATTTGGGCAGTAAAAGCTTCTTTCCAAAACTGCCCACCGAAGCCAATGAAGAGGAAGTGCTGAGCAGCTTTCTGATGCAGTTTTATCTCGACCACCCGGCTCCAGATGAGCTTTTGCTGGACCGGGTGCTGGAGGATGCGGATGCCATCGGTGTGGCGTTAACGCAGGCCTGTGGGCACAAGCTAAAATTGGTCTGCAATCCGCGCGCTGAGCGTGCGCAATTGGTGGCGATGGCGACACGCACCGTCGCCAGTGCTTTAGTCAGTGAATTGGCTGCTAAAGCGACTTTGGCAAAGCGCTTTGATGCATTACGTCAACTATTAAATTTGCCGAACGTTCCTAAGCGTATCGAATGCTTTGATATAAGCCACACGATGGGTGAGGCGACAATTGCATCTTGCGTCGTTTTTAACGAGGCTGGCCCGCTGAAAACGGACTATCGCCGCTTTAATATCAGCGGCATTGAGCCCGGCGATGACTACGCGGCGATGTATCAGGCGCTGACGCGGCGCTACAAACGCATCGCCAATGGCGAAGAAAAATTGCCTGATGTATTGCTGATTGACGGCGGGAAAGGCCAGCTTAAACAGGCGATAGACGTGCTGAGTGCACTGGCAATTACGCCCTTGCCGCTGATGGTCGGCGTCGCTAAAGGCCCAGCGCGTAAAAGTGGCTTCGAGACGCTATTTATCGGCGCAGAAATGCGGGAAGTCTGGCCCGGCCCCGACTCCTTAGGTGGGCATTTGATTCAACACGTGCGCGATGAAGCGCACCGATTTGCGATCACTGGGCATCGAAAAGCGCGTGGCAAAACCCGCGAAAAGTCGGTTTTAGAAGATATAGACGGCATCGGCCCGACACGCAGACGCGCAATTTTGAAGGCGTTTGGTGGTTTGCGTGGGGTTGCGAAAGCCGGTGTTGAGGAGCTGATGACGGTCAGCGGTATCAATCGGGATCTAGCCGAGCGCATTTATGCCGCCTATCGTGGCAAAGCGCAAAAATTGCCGACTAGCAGTTAAAAACCGGTACTCTAACCCGCAAATTTTGGGTGTTGGAGTGCACGTGGGTCGTCGTTTTATCTGGGTTTTCGCATTCTTGCTGCTGCCGCGGTGCCTGTTGGCGCAGAGCGTCGCTGCGCCGGTATTGCAAGGTTTCGATGCACGCGCGGTTACTACGCCCAGTGCTGTGTCTGCCTGGGGCGGGATTCGCGA
>JBBQBR010000070.1:0-8404 GCA_038317875.1 Lysobacterales bacterium | reverse complement strand
GCTTGCATAAAAACGATCTGAAAAAAAGCAAATCAGCCAGCATATCCAAGCCGAATACGCAACATGGCTGACAAAATGTGCGCCGCGCAATACCTGCCCTGCGCCCAAAATAGCGCCGATCACGAGCACCGCGATCAGTACCTGATTCGCTAATTTTGCCGAGACCGGGCGCACGGCAAAGCTGATCGCCAACAGCGCAAAAGCGCCGGAAACGTGACCCGACGGAAAGCAGCGTCCAGGCCCGCCGTCGCTCAGCGTAAAGTTCCAATGCGAAAGATGTTGTGCGGTACCGCCAAAGCGCAATAGTTCCCAAGGACAGCTGCTTTTACTCAGGTACTTCAGCAGCGAAATTGCCGCAATGCAAAGCAGCATAGTGATGAACCACCAGATTTGCGCGCGCCGGTCGTGCTTTAGCACCGATGTAAACGGAGAGAAAAAGTTGTAGGCCAGCAACACAAAAATGATGCCGTAAAAAATCTTACCACCCCGGTGTAGAAACGATTCTGTAAGCCAAATGTGGCGCATGGGAAAGCCATGAAGCGGCGCATTAACCCCGGCGATTTTGCTGCTAACCCAAAGATCCAATCCCATTGCGTCCCATATCAGCAGGGCCACCAATACCGCACAAATAAGCAGCGCTTCGAAGCGCCAGCGGATAGCGGCAGCAGGAGTCCTTCCGCCTGAATCGTCGGTAGACACAAATTCGGTCATGCAAAGCTCGTTAAAATAATAGACTGGTCAAAAAGAAGCGCGGGTTTCGACGATTAATTGCAGACCACGATCCGCCTGCCTGCCGTCCATCGGGTAAGCCAAATCGATGTGCAGCGAATTTGCGCGCGCCGCACGCAAACTGCCTAAGCGCAAGCCAATACCAATATCTTTCAACGTGCCTAAGTTTTCGGCGGGGACGGCGGAATCGCCCCAAACTTTGGCAACGTCGATAAATGCCGCAGCGCCGACTTGAAATAGCTCGAACGGTTTCCAGTCAGTATAAACGCGCTGTTCCAGCGTTAGCTGCGCGCGACGATCGCCATATTGATAGTCAAACGGATAGGCGCGCAGGCCGTTTTCACCGCCTAAGACAAACGGCGATTCCGCGTCCAAATTACGGCCATAGTCACCGCTCAGCGCCGCATAGAAACTGCTGCGATCCGACTGGCGATAAAAATAGCGCGCACCCGCGCCTACCCGTTGATTTTCGCCAGCGCCAATAAAGCGTCCATCCGCATAGGCGTTCAAAAACAAAAAGTCTTTTTCGCCTAAGCGCAAGCCATCGCTGATTTTCGCCCGCAGCAGTGCTTGATTTCGATCTGCACCCAATACCGGCAAGCTCATCCCTAATTCCAACGAATAGTTGATGCCAAACTCTTGATCTTCCGTGCGCCCGATCTGGTCTTGATTGAAAGTGGTGGCAAAATCATCCTGTATGCCCTCAATGCGCACAAAAGGATAGGCTAAAGTTCGATCTGTAGGCACGGCAAGTGTGGACGTCGCAAGCGCTGTAAAGCGCTGCTGTTCGTAGCGCAGGCCGGTGAAATAGCGCGTGCTCCAGCCGTTGACTAAGCCGTTGGAAAAGCCGAAACCCAATTCGCCCTGCTTGGATTGCTGGCGATATCGATCAATTTCATCGCCAAAAACCGAACGCGATTGTTCTCCATCAAAATCGCTCAGCTCAAACACCGCTTGCCAGCGGCTATCGAGCGCAAAAAAAGGATGCTCCACGCGGGCACTGATGTTGTGTCCATCCGAGCTATTCGTCAGCAGGGCATCCAAAGTCCAGCGGCCAAAGGCAAGATTTGGATCGCGATAGACTAAATTTGATGAGTCGCGCTTGCGATCGCTGCGTCGGCTGACTTCCAGCACCTTGCCATAGCCGAGAAAATTATTGTCCTCAATACCGAAGGAAGTGGCGTTATTGCCGCCTTTGCGCCCGAAGGTTAGCGTCGGGGCCAACGTCCAAACATCGCGGGTTTGCACCAATACATCAACAAATCCCGGCGTATAACAAACGGGCGTCAAAACTGGCTCACGCAGGTAGCGCAAGGTGCGCAAGTTGCGTGCGGTTTCTTGCAAAACGCGATCGCTATACAAGTCGCCTTCAGTGAACAAAAGCTGTGCGCGCAGCGTGCCGACCTTGGTTTTTATGTGCAACCGATTCGCCAGTTTGAATAAGCCAGTGCGTTCGCCCGGCTTGGTTTCGTCGAAAATATTGCTCGGCGAAAACATAATGCGCCGAATTCGCACGCCTTCGGCCTGCAACGCTTGGCTACTAGGAGTTTGGCTGCTAGGAGTTTGGCTGCTGGGTGTTTGGGCGGCGCAGCCCGCGACCTGCAGCTCATCGGCTGACGCGACAGACGCAGCCGCTCCAAGGGCTGGGCGCAACAATATAATCAATAGCGAAAAAAGCAGAGTGCGCGGCATTACGAAGACACGATTTAGGGCGTGACTGCGATCCTGACTAAGCCGCCGCAAATTGCTGTTAACCAAAATACCGTTGTAAAGCGCCATCGATGATCTCCGGAAAACTAAGTTTTTTGCACGCAACTGCCCAACTACATAGCCGAGCTCTAGCTTTCCTGACAACGCGTGACGCCGCTGCAAATTTATTCATCCCAAGACGACATTTTTGCGATCAATTTTCGCGCACCCACGCCGGGTCAACTTAAATTTTCAAGGCCAACGGCAAAACAATCCGAATGCTCGCTGGCGTAAAACTCAGCTGCCAACGCTCGCGCGTGCAAACCACTACGATTAGCTCCGGCACTACCAAATCATCAAATACGGCGTCTTTGCCGGCAAAAACGAGCGCATCGGCCTGCCAACTAATCTCGACAATTTGATGCCCGCTAAAACTGTTGGCGCACTGGCTAATCACCCATCGCAGCACCGCGACGCGAACGTTGACATACACATCGGCTGCAATTTCAATCGCAAAAGACGTCGTGCCACGCGCGCCTTGATAGCGCATCGCTTGCAGCACTTCACCGGCCAGCGCGACGCGCTCAAGTCCATCAAATTCTTGTCTGCGCGCAGAAAGCATCAGCGCATCTAGCTTTAACACTAGCTGCTGACTATTGCGGCGCACGCGTTCGAGTATCGCCAAGTCTCGCCGATCAGGCGACACGGAAGATAAGTCTCGCCGATCAGGCGACACGGAAATTATGTCTCGCCGCTCAGGCGACACGGCGGAAATGCCGCGCCTTTCATTTTCCTGACTCAGCAATTCCAAACCGCTTTGAATCACTGCAGCAGGCGTGCGCAATGCATGTGCGACATCGGACAAAAACGCCGTCTCACGCGCGGCTGCGGCGTCCAGACGCGTCTGATAGCTATTAATCGCAACCACGATCTGGTCGATCTCATCTTGGTTCTGACGTGCCAATGGCATGCTGTGCGTGGTCTGGTCGATATCGCTAATCGCTTGAGCAACCGCACTCAGTGGACGCACCAATTGGCGCGCAAACAGCCAACCCATCAGCGCCGAAATGACAACCGCGCTAAGAACCAAAAAGACTGCAATCCGGACGATGTTCGCCTCACCCCGCTCAGAACGCGCGATGCTAACGCCGTAATAGTAACGATAGCCCTCAATTTCGCGCATCAGCACAATAAACTCGGCGTAATCACCCGTTTCAATCTCGGTCTGACCTGTGGGCAAGGCCCGCAATGCCACAGGTAGCGCTTGTAAATTATTGATCGGAGCCAGTGCCGAAACCACGCCCGGCGAGTTGTTCAAATCGGGCCAGCCACCCACCTTGATATCGCCATACATTTCATCGATGCCCGCTTGCAGAGCGCTTTCTAGTAGCGTGCGCTCCTGCCATTCAAATGCCCGTAGCGCGAGCAAACTTACTAACAGACACGCCAACAATGACAGCCCGCCCGCATACAGCGTGGTTCGATGAATGAGCTTAAGTTTCTTCAACTACGTCATTTTCCTAATATCGCGCAGCGCGTAGCCTTGACCGGGCACTGATTGCAGCAAAGCATAGGCAAAAGGCCGATCAATCAAACCACGCAAGTTACTAATCTGCGAATGCAGCGCGTTGATATCCGCTTCGCCGCCTTCCCAAACCGCATCAATCAAGTTTGAATGGCTGACGACTGCGGGCGCTGCTTTCATCAGTGTGCTCAGCAATAGCCCGAGCTTTGGCGTCAGCAAAATAGTGCGCGCATCGCGCACCAGCGTCATAGTGGTTAAGTCAAAGCTCAACGGCCCAAACTTGAGTTTTGCCGGCGTGGCAATCCCACGGCGCAATAGCGCGAGCAGCCGCGCCTCTAGCTCGGGTAACGCCACTGGCTTGACGACGTAGTCATCAACGCCCGCATAAAAACCCGACAATTTATCGCTCAGTTGATCACGCGCGGTCAGGGCTAAGATTGGCACCTGATTGTCACGTGCACGCGCCGCCTTACACACGGCTAAGCCGTCCATAAGTGGCAGACCTAAATCCAGAATCACTACGTCAAAGACCGCTTCGGTCAGCATTTTCAGCCCCATTGCGCCATTTGACGCATGGTCCATTTGGAACCCACGATGTTCCAAAAACTGCCACACATTTGCAGCAAAATCAGCGTGGTCTTCGATAAGAAACACCCGTTTCAAGACGTTAAATTCCTGTTGGTGGACAATTTTTCGGTGTTCATGCTGTGTCCGCAGTGTGCCAGCTTTTCAAAAGGTTTCGGCACTACAGCAAACCTCAACCCCGTAGCAGCGCCACAACGCGCGCCTGGGCGCGGCTGGAATACACCAGTTGGGTATGCGAAAGGTTCAAACGCTCGTGATGGGCTAGCCACGGTGCCTGGGTTTCTTCCAAACCGACGGAGCCGTCATTTTCCGCGTTGAAGCGCGCAAGTAGTTTGCCGCCACCTAAGCTGCGCGTGCCGGCCAAAACGCTTACTTTGATTGCGTCGGGCAGATCGGGAGCGGCACCATTTAGTAGCGGCAAACTGGCATGTCCAAGCAGAGTTTTGAACGGCGCGCGCTGCATTTTTTTGATCACCTCGGAGCCGTTGATCGGCGTGCCTAAGCAAACGAGATGCCCGGCGCACAGTTCGGGCCGGCGCTTGAGTAGATCTAGCACCAGCAACCCGCCCATGGAGTGCGCAACAAAGTGACATGCTACGCCAATACGTTCTTCAACTAAGCGCGCCAGCCCATCCTGATTTTGCCGATACGGCGCTAACGCGCTGGCATAGTGATAGCGATAGCAGCGGAAATTAGCGCGCACCAACGCATTCTTCAATGGCCGCATTTGCCACGCGCCCATCCACAAGCCATGCACGACCACGACCGGTGCGTCGGTGCCCATCGCACTCATTTACTGGCGCTCATTCACTGGCGCACACATCGCCATTTTCGGCGCCGTAGCGGCCTTGATAGCGTTCGCACAGTTTGGTGTGGCGGCTCGTCATTGGGGTGTCGATGCCGCCAATAAAGATGCGTTTGACTGGGCTGGTGATTTCCAATACGTCACCACGCACCAAAATCAGGTTGGCGTCTTTGCCGACGTCAATACTGCCTAAGCGATCGGACACGCCCAAAATTTCAGCAGCATTCAAAGTGATGGCGCGCAGCGCTTGATCGGCGGGCAGGCCAAAAGCGGCCGCTTGTGCAGCGAGATAGGCGATGTTTTTTTCTAAGCTGGCATCCATGCCGCCGCCGTCACCACTGATCGCAATTTTGACCCCTGCCGCATTAAGCTTCGCCGCCGCAGAATACAGCACGTCATAGCTTTCGCTGCGCCGCATTGGCAAGTTAAAAGGCGAGCCGAGAATCACCTGCACATTCGCGGCTTTTAGCTCATCCGCGACCCGCCAAGCATCGAGTGCGCCGACCAACGTCAGTTTCAGTTTGTATTTCGCAGCAAAGTTCAGTGCCCCACGAATTTGCGTCAGCTCGTTGGCGTGGATAAATAATGGCAGCTCGCCTTTAAGCACCGGCTGCAATGCTTCCAGGCGCAAATCTTGCTGGCGATCCTTTGCGTTAGGTAAATCCGCTTTCGCGCGGTACGCGATGGCGTCGTCAAAAGTCGCGTCTAAAATGCGCAAATTTTCCGCAGCCGTTTTGAGCGCTTGTTCAATCGCCGTCTTTGGCAGCCAATTGGGCATGCGCACGCTGGGCCAATAAATGTGCATCGCCACCGCACGCTTAACCGTCATTTCCTCGTAATTCCAGCCGCTCAAATTAATCAATGCGGACTGCCCAGCAATTAACGTGCCCTGCGGCACACTCAAAGCCGTCAAAACGCCACCGGCGCGCGCCACTGGCAACAGATCACTGTCCGCATGCACCGCAACCTGCGCAAGCGCGTTCGGATTTACGGCACCGACTTCAGCGGTATCCACCGTCGCACGCACTGCTTCAATTTCGATCAACCCAAGCGATGAATTTGCGCTAATCAAACCTGGGTAAAGCCTCAGACCCGTCGCATCAATGCGCGTCGCACTGCCCGCTTGCGCCAACGCGTCAGGGCCTATGGCCTTGATTTTGCCCGCGTCGATTAATACGGCGGTGTCGATCAGCGCAGCCCGGCTAACCGGATAGACATCGGCGTGTTCGATTAACGTTGCTGCGTAGCTAAATTGTGCTGCGCCTAAAGCGCCAAAAATTGCCGCAAATTTGAGCATGACGGTCCTACATTTAATAAATTTCATAGATGTCCTATTCGCCGTCGGTGCAAAAATGCGTGGCTTCGCCATTATGGTAAAGGCCGCGTTTTGCCATCCAGGTGCTGGGCCAATGTTTGTTGGTGTGCCAACTCTGAGCGACGTCCAAACGCAGGCCGGGCCCGCCTGGCTTTTGCGCAGGTGCACCCGCTGCGGCTAGGCGTTCGGGCAGCGCCGCTTGCACAAGCTCGGCACGCTTGGTTTCGACGCGCACCAGCTCCGCTTGTTCGGCGATACGATCAAAATAAACTCGGCCATCAATCCAGACGGTGTCTGGGCGCGCCATTGTGGACAGCGGCGGGTGATTCCACAGCACCAAATCCGCCGACTTTCCAACTTCGATGGAGCCGACTTCAGCGTCAATTCGCAGCTGCTTGGCCGGGTTAAGCGTGACCAATTGCAGCGCTTCGGTTTCGCTCAAATTGCCGTAGCGCACGGCCTTAGCGGCTTCTGTGTTTAAGCGTCGACCTAAGTCTGGGCTGTCGGAGTTCAAGCTGACGTTGACACCCTGGCGCAACATCATCGCGGCGTTATTTGGAATCGCGTCGATCACTTCGACTTTGAATGCCCACCAGTCGGCAAAAGTTGAGGCACCTGCCCCGACTTCATTGATTTCCTTGGCAACCTTGTAGCCTTCAAGCACGTGCTGGTATGCGCCAATTTTGAAACCGAATTCCGCACTTAGCCGTGCAAACATCAAAATTTCATCGGCGCGGTAGCTGTGGATATGCACTAAGCGTTTGCCTTGCAAAATTTCCAGCAGCGGCTCTAGACGTAAGTCACGCCGGGTATTCGCGTCGCCTTTAAGCGCGGCACCATAGGCGCGCGCCTGGGTGAACTGGGCGCGGATCACCGCCTCCACACCCATACGCGACTGTGGGTAACGCGTTTGGTAGGCATCGCCCCAGTTCGATTGTTTAGGATTTTCACCTAGGGCAAATTTGATGGTGGGCATCACACCGGCAAACTTCAATGCATCGGCACCCGCACCCCAACGATGTTTGATCACCTGCGATTGCCCGCCGATTGGATTGGCGGAGCCGTGTAAAACTTGCGATGTCGTGGTGCCACCGGCTAGTTCACGATAAATATTGATGTCAGTCGGATCAACAATGTCGCCTACGCGCACTTCTGAGGTGACCGCATGCGAGCCCTCGTTAACATTGCCGCTTGCGGCAATGTGGGAATGCGCGTCGACCATGCCCGGGGTCAAGTGCTTACCGGTGCCGTCAATGATTTGCGTTGTGCCTGCGGCTTTCAGCGCTTCACCAATGGCTTTAATTCGGCCATTTTCAATCAACACATCAACATTCGCTTCCGGCGCGTGTTTTCCGGTGATCCACGCGGTGACGTTTTTGATAAGCACAGATGTCTGTGGCGCTAATGCGGTGCGGCCAAATTCACCGGCGGGGTAGCGCCATGCGCTGGGCAAAGTAGGAACGGCCGCAATTTCTTTCGGCTTTGCATTGGCATCCGGCACTAAATCACCGATGCGCTGCAGGCTTACCGGGTGGGCAACGCCGGCGGCGTCCAACCAGCGGCCATTCAACGTCGAATTTAAGCCGTCGGTATCGCTAAGCGTCAAATCCACACTTAGTGCCGTATTTGCAGCGGCATCTTTGAGCAAGCTCACCTCTGTTTTTGGAAACTGCAGCAGCACGCGTGCGCCTTCGCGCGTCAGCGATATTTTTGGTGCCTCGCTTTTCGCTGCATCAGTCGCATTCGCTGCCAGCGG
>JBBQBR010000069.1:0-8407 GCA_038317875.1 Lysobacterales bacterium | reverse complement strand
GGCGGCAACGCAGTTGAGACGGTTTACATCCCCGAGCCGAGCCGAGGCACCCTGTGTGTTTCCTCGCAAATCGGCTGTAGTTTGGCGTGCACCTTTTGCTCAACGGGCACGCAAGGGTTCAATCGCAACTTAAGTGCGGGTGAAATTATCGGGCAGGTCTGGCTTGCCGCGCAACGTTTAAAGCACGAGCAAGGCAATCGCCGAATCACCAATGTAGTGATGATGGGCATGGGCGAGCCCCTATTGAATTTCGACAATGTCGTTGCAGCCATGAATCTTATGCGTGACGACTACGGCTTTGGCTTAGCTAATAAACGCGTTACGTTATCAACAGCTGGCTTAGTACCGATGATCGACGAACTCAGTGCCATCTGCGACGTTAGCCTTGCGGTATCGTTGCACGCACCGAACGATGCATTGCGCTCTGAATTGGTGCCGCTAAATAAAAAGTATCCAATCGCGCAGTTACTAGACGCCTGCAACCGTTATGTCAGCAAGCGTCCGCGTGCATCGGTAACATTTGAATACACGATGCTTAAAGGCATCAATGACAAGCCCGAACACGCGCGTGAATTGGCAAAAATATTGCGAACAGTGCCAAGCAAACTCAACTTAATTCCGTTTAATCCTTTTCCAGGCACAAAATATGTACGTTCCGATGCGGCGACAATTGAGCGATTCCAGACTATTTTGATGCAGGCTGGCTATGTAGCGACCATCCGACGCACGCGCGGCGACGACATCGACGCGGCCTGCGGCCAGCTGGTCGGCAAGGTGCAAGATCGAACCCGGCGTCAGGCACAGCATCAGCGCACACTCAACACGCAGGAAGGCGGATTCGACGTGAATGCAAACCCAAGCGGTATCACATCTGATGAATTGAGCTTTTCAGACTTAGGGGCGGCCGCATGAGAATCTTGCCTGCTGCGATTGGTTTAGCTCTTGCCTTGCACATGACCGGGTGCGCCACGGGCGAATCGAGCGATGTAACCCCCCAAAGCCCGTCCGAACGAAACAGCGCGGCAGAAACCCAGGTGAATCTGGGTGTGGGCTACATGCAACGCGGCCACACCGAACTGGCCCTTGAGCGCTTTCAACGCGCGTTGAGATTTAACCCTAAATCTGCGATCGCATACTCCAGCATGGGTGTCTTGTACGAACAAATTGCACGGCCTGATCTGGCAGAAAAGAATTACCGTAAAGCCACTGAATTGGAACCGAAAAAAGGCAATGTACGCAACAACTTCGGCCAATTTCTATGCCGAATTGGCCGTTACGACGAAGCGGATACGGAATTTAGAGCCGCTCTTGACGATCCGTTTTATCAAACTCCTGCGTTAGCAGCATCGAACGCAGGTAAGTGCGCACGCGCCGCAGGCAATGTGCAAGCGGCTGAAAAATATTTGCGCCTAGCACTTGAAAAAAATCCAGAAACCACTGAAGCATTTTTACCGCTTGCCAGTTTGCTTTTTGCGCGTGGTCAATCAATGAACGCGCGGGCGTTTTTGCAACGACACGAGGCGTCTGGGCTTGAACAGAGCGCTGAATTTCTCAAATTAGCAGCCCAAGTCGAAGAAAAATTAGGCGACAGCAAAGCCGCAGCTGGCTACCGAGAACGCTTAAACAATGAGTTTCCTGACCCTGAGAACGCGCGCAGTACGGAAAAATCTTCGGGTCAAGCACCTAGCTCTACCGATCAACCAAACACCATGGAGCGGGCTCAATGAGCGCTTCTGAATATACATTGGCCGAGCAGACTAATGCCGCGCAAGCAAGCCAGAAAATAACGGGCGCGCCAGCACTTGGCCAGAAATTACGCATCGCGCGTGAAGAACTGGGATTGAGCGTTGAGGATGTCAGTCAAGCCATCAAAGTGCAGGCAAATGCCGTACGTCAAATGGAGGCCGGGGATTTCGATGCGCTTGGGCCTAGCGTTTTCGCTAAAGGCTTTTTACGTAGCTACGCCAAGCATGTGCAACTAGGCCAAGCGTGGCTTGACGAAGAACTTGCCACCCTAGCGCTAGACGCCGCTCCAATATTGGTTCCCTCACGTGGGGAACGACAAGACCGTTCAAGTACCGCCGAACGCGGCATGCTGGCCGCCAGCTATTTGGTGGGCACAGCGATTTTAGTATCGGCGATTTTTGTAGTGACCCACTTTGACCGATTTGTAGGCACCCGATCAGAACAGGCTCCACTGGAGGTAAGTGCACCAGACGCACAGTCCACTGAGTCGACTATACCCTTGGAAACCAATAGCACATCAGCAGCTTCGACTAGTCCGACCGTTTCGAGCGACCCAGCGATTACAAGTGGTGCACCAAGTGTATTGAACCCAGCAGGTTCTGATGCGCTTGTCGTGTCGACGCCACGAGGCCCTCGCCAGACGCAAACGTCGGTTATTGGGACACCACCTGCAGTTGCGGCAGGATTAGTTGCTTTGCCAAATTTGCCTGCCGACACACAGGCTTTGGAATTGACTGCGACCGGCACAGTTTGGGTAGAAATTTCTGACAGCACTGGTCGCAGATTAGAATTTAATAACCTTTCGAACGGCATCCGCAAAAGCTACAGCGGCAAGGCACCGTTTACGTTGAAAATCGGAAATGCGGCGTATGCGAATTTGATCGCTGGTGGAAAGACGATCAATCTAAGTGCGTATACGGTCGGTAGTGTCGCCAAACTAAACTTGATCGAAACGAATGGCCTGCTTGTGGCACGCGCAGTAAATTTGCCAGCGGCCTCTACGGCAATAATTGAAACTCAGAATCCCGAATAGCAGCAAATCTAAGCACCCAGACCAAGTAATACGTAACGTATTTCAAACCTGGCTAATCTAATACCTAAACTAACAAGAGACGCAGCACCATGGCGAATGACGACGAAGAATTTGACAGCTACGAACAATCCGAGCGCGCACGAAAATGGTTCCAGGATAACGGTGGCTCGTTGCTAATTGCGGTTTTGGCAGCGCTGGCGTTGATTTGGGGCTATAAAGGCTTCCAAAATAATAAAGTGCATGCCGCCGAGCAGGCTGGCTTAAATTTTCAGGCGGTTGCGCTTGCAGTCGAAGGCAAAAATGATGCCCAAATTTCGCAGCTCAGCACCGAAATACGTAAATCCTATGGCGCTACCACATATGCGGCACTTGCCGGGCTAGTAGAAGCGAAGTACCTAACTGAAAACGGCAAAATTGAAGCTGCAGAAACAGCCCTTCGCTTAGCGAAAGACACAGGAACAAGCGAGCAAGTGCGGGTGCTAGCGACGCTACGACTTGCACGAGTTTTAAACGGGCAAGGCAAAGCTCAGCAAGCTTTGGATACCCTTAAAACCGTTGAAGATGAAGGTTTCAAAGCCCAAGCGCAAGAGCAGCGTGGCGACGCCCTCGCACAATTAGGTAAGGTGCCCGACGCAAAAGCTGCGTACGCCAGCGCATTAACTGCAACTGACCTAGCCGCACCAGGGCGTTCGACATTGCAGCAAAAGCTCGACAATCTAAGCGGCTAGATCAGCGTCGGAAGTTTCGGCCGGCTCGCGCTCCATCGCAAAACCGCTGCTTCAGCTTGTCGCGTTTAGGTGTCTGCTAAATTCGACGATGAAGCATCAATAGCCATAGTTTGGAGCGCAAACGCAGCAGCCAAAACGTTGATAGGTCAAGCGGTGGCGCAGTCAAAATTCACTTGAGACGTTTATTTTGATTTGGCTATTGATTTGCCGTTATTTTGTCCATTTTTCTACGGAGTCTAATTTTATGCGCAGTGCGCGAATCGCGACAGCAGTATTTGTCGGCTTAATCACTCTGGCTGCGTGTAGCAGCAAAACTAAATCCAAAGACAATGTTGCGATCCCAAGAGAACTAACCGAGATTGTGGCGAAAAGCAATTTTGAGCGCATTTGGGCGACGAGTATTAAAACCGACAATGCTGAACGCGGCGAACACCTAACACCCGTCGCATTTGGTGAGCGTATTTACATTGCGGGCCTTACTGAAGTACGGGCACTTGATCGCAGCAGCGGGAAAACTATTTGGAGCAAAACAGTCGACGCTCGGCTGTCCGGTGGCCCTGCTACCGATGGCAAACGCGTAATCGTGGGCACGCTGGACGGCGAAGTGATGGCCTTTGACGCCACCGACGGGGAATTACTCTGGTCTGCAGAAGTTACATCGGAAGTTCTGGCGGCACCGACTCTTAGCGACAAGATCGCTATTATCTGTAGCAATGACGGGCGGGTATCAGGCCTGGATTTAACAGACGGCAAACGGGTATGGCAGATAGATCGCGATGTACCGTTGCTCAGCCTACGCGGAACCGGCAGCGCAATTATCGATGGCGACACAGCCTATATTCCTGGCGATAGCGGAAAGGTCGTCGCCGTAAACATTGCCGATGGCGTTTTACGTTGGGAACAAGCGGTCAATGTCTCGAACGGACGCAATGAACTGGAACGTGTGGCCGATATCGACGGCGGCGCGGTTGTAGCGAACGGTGATTTGTTCGTTGCTGGCTATAACGGTCAAACATCGGCGGTCGCAACCAACTCCGGCTCGACGT
Organism: Lysobacterales bacterium; assembly: GCA_038317875.1. Classification (GTDB taxonomy): domain Bacteria; phylum Pseudomonadota; class Gammaproteobacteria; order Xanthomonadales; family SZUA-5; genus JANNYA01. The sequence goes on along the minus strand of JBBQBR010000069.1, from coordinate 3,854 downwards.
TGTGGACTTATCAGGGGCCAAGCGTCGTAGGTCTAATCGTCGACGAACGCCGGGTTTATGTCACCGATTCTGACAGTCAAGTGGTCGCTTTGGATCGCCGCTCGGGCGCTGAAATATGGAAGCAAGAGGCGTTGCTCAACCGCTTTGTTACAAAGCCAGTCATTTTGGGCGACAAGCTGGTGGTATGCGATTTTGAAGGCTACTTACACGCACTGGATATCGAAACCGGCGCACAGATTGGACGCACCCAGTTAGCGAACAAACCGTTCTCAGCAGCGCCCACCATATCCCAAGACTTGCTTGTCGCACAAAGCAGTTCAGGCGATGTTGCAGCGTACCGAATCCGGTAATGAGTAGTCGAAACGACAAAATTAACGCCGACATGGATGCGGCGGAATTGGTTGTAGAAGCGCCGCTCGGTCGTGAGATTTTACCCGTCGTTGCAATTGTAGGACGTGTCAACGTAGGCAAAAGCACGCTATACAACGCGATGACCAAGACGCGTGACGCCATCGTCAGCGATATGCCTGGCGTGACACGTGATCGCCAGTACGGTGTCTGCCGCCATGGCGAACGTCACTTCGTTATTGTTGATACCGGCGGTTTAGGTGAGCCAGACTCTGAGCTAGCGGAATACGTGGGTAAACAAGCTCGCGTTGCGGTCGAAGAAGCGGACGTTGTGGTATTTCTAGTCGACGCACGCGCGGGCATGTTACCCGATGATTTTGAGCTTGCGCGCGAACTGCGTCGTTCACACAAACCGGTCATGTTGGTTGCAAACAAGACCGATGGCATTGATCCGAATCGTGTTCAAGCCGATATTTCAGAGCTTGGACTGCCTGATTTTTACCAAATCGCTGCTGCGCACAACCGCGGTGTCACCGATTTGGTTGAAGAAATTATTGCGCACCTACCAGAGCCGGTCATCAACCTTGATGCGCTTGATGATGACCTAAAAATTCGTGTGGCAATCGTTGGCCGACCAAATGTGGGTAAATCCACCTTAGTCAACCGCTTACTCGGTGAGGATCGCGTACTTGCCTATGACAAACCTGGCACCACACGCGATTCTATTGAAGTAGAAGTAACGCGTGATGGCCAAAGCTTCACCCTAATCGACACCGCTGGCATCAGACGCCGCCCAAAAGTATCTGAAGCGGTGGAAAAATTCAGTGTTATCAAAGCATTGCAATCGATCGAGCACGCGAATGTGGTGGTCGTAATGATTGATGCGCAGCAAGGTGTGAGCGAACAGGATAACGCGATTATCGGCCACGTACTTGACGCCGGACGCGCATTAATTTTGGCGCTTAATAAGTGGGATGGGCTGGAGCGGCACGAGCGGACTGCGGTTGAGCGCGAACTTGAGCGTAGGCTGGACTATGTTCCGTGGGCCATACAAGTACCAATTTCTGCGCTGCATGGCTCTGGTTTAGGCGAGCTGACCAAAGCGTTTAAGCGCGCACACCGAAGCGCCACAAAAGTATTTTCGGCAAGCGATCTGACCGAGTCAATCAATAAGGCCTTTGACGCCTACCAGCCACCGTTGGTCAACGGCCGCACGGCAAAACTGCGTTACTCACATCAAGGTGGACGAAACCCGCCGCGCATTGTGATCCATGGAACGCGCTTAGGCACGCTGCCGGAAGCGTACAAACGCTATCTAGAAAACTTTATTCGTGATCGCTACAAACTAATTGGTACGCCGATCAAATTAGAGCTGCGTGATGGCGCGAACCCGTTTGAGGGCAAGAAGAACCCGCTTTCAGATCGTCAAATTCAAAAAAAGCGTCGCTTGATTCGCAACGCCAAGCGCTAAACCTAGATTCCGGCGTCTCTTTTGAGCTGCACTGCGGATAAATTCACATTTTGTAGGCTAGTGGCTATTCGCCCATAAATACTTGCGCTACACTAGCCAATGTCTAGGGAAATCAGGTAGATAGCCACAATGCTTAAAAAACTACTTTCAGTTGTTGGTGCGGCGCTTTTCGCGCTGCCTGCACTCGCTGTAGAGTTAAAGCCCGATCACCCGGAGTCCTATACGGTCAAACGTGGCGATACTTTATGGGATATATCGGCGAAGTTCTTAAATACGCCGTGGAACTGGCCCGAAATTTGGCACGCCAATCCACAAGTCGAAAATCCGCACCTGATCTATCCGGGTGATGTACTGAGCTTGATATATATTGATGGCAAGCCTTTTTTGGTCGCATCATCAACAAGCGGCCCGCAAATTCGTCGTGAATTGGCTGATGAAGCGGTTCGAGCAATTCCATTATCTTCGATTCGCCAGTTTCTTGACCGCCCAAGGCTGCTGACTGAAGCGGAGTGGAAAGCTGCTCCCTACATTGTAGGCATGGAAGAAAACCGATTATTGGGCGTTAATAACCAACTGGCCTATATCAGGCAGATGAATGCTCCAGTGGGCACCAAATTTGCTATCGCAAGGCCTACGGTGGTTTACCGTGACGTCCCGAAAGACTATCCATGGCAGAAAAACAATCGTGAGCGTCGTGTCGATCCTTGGAAAAATGAAAGTTCCAAAACGATCGGCGGCGGCATGCAGTGGCTCTGGCACGATTGGTTGTACGAAAAGAACACGACTATTTTGGGCTATGAATTACTGGAAGTAGGAACCGCCGAGCTCGTTTCAACAGGCGATCCGGCGACCGCTTACGTGCGTTACGTTGATCAAGAAATTAGGCGGGGCGATATGCTTTTGCCAATTATCAACAAACCGTTTGACTATGAATTCATTCCACATGCACCGAAAGCAGTACCGGAAAACATGCGGGTACTCGCGTTTACGGACGCTGCCTACGCCGCTGGAACATCCCAGGTTGTGGTGCTGTCACGCGGCGCAGAAGATGGCGTAGAGAATGGGCAGTCTTATTCAATTTACAGCCCTGGTGAAACGATCCGTGACGAAATTCGCTATGGCCGTGAGGCTAACGACCTACGAACTGTATTTAGGCCGAGCAAAGCGATGGTGACTTTACCTGACGAATTTGTCGGCCACGTCATGATTTTCCGAACATTCGATAACGTGAGCTATGGCTTACTTATGGATGGCATTAAACCAGTCCACTTAGGCGACGCGCTGCGTATGCCGGTGGAATAACAGCTAGAATAGAGCCATTAGAAAACCCCGCAGTGCGGGGTTTTTTATTGGAAAATGCGACGCAACCTAGCGGTAAAAGAAACCTATGATAATGCGAATCAAAGGCTTACTCGCCTTCGTATTGTTCGTCGCCCTGATCGGAACGCTTCAGGCACGTGTGCTTGAACGCGGCAACGGACCTGAGCCTGATTCGCTGGACCCGCAACGCGGGCAAAGTCTGTCAGCACAAAATATTTTGCGTGATATTTTCGAGGGGCTAACGCGCGAAGACGCAGTTGGCACCATCGTTCCAGGCATTGCAGAACGCTGGGAAACTAGCGACGAAGGCCTACGCTGGACATTCTACTTACGTGCCGACGCAAAATTTAGTGATGGCTCGGCCATCACTGCGAACGACTTTGTTGCGAGCTTTGCCCGCGCCCTAGACCCGAAAACAGCAGCACCCTATGCCACCCAGCTGTTAGTGCTGCAAGGTGCGCAAGATAGATTGCGGGGCGGCACTGCGCCGTTGGGCGCAAGCGCAATTAATGCACAGGTTTTGGAATTGAAACTGACGCAGATCACGCCAAACTTACTGGCCAGACTAAGCCTACCAGTAGCGGCTGCGGTGCCAGTAAAAACAATTACCCAATTTGGCACGCTTTGGACGCGTGCCGAGAACATTGTTACCAGCGGGGCCTACACTTTACGCAATTGGCGGCCACTTGCGGCAATCAGCCTAAGCAAGAACCCG
>JBBQBR010000068.1:0-8427 GCA_038317875.1 Lysobacterales bacterium | reverse complement strand
CACTGGCGGAGTCGCGTTCGAGCAAGCCCGCTCGCTAGCGCAGCAATTTTGGGGTTTGGTGCGTGAGTCGGCACGAATTTCGGCGGAATTCAAGGTGATTGCTCAGCATGTTTTGGCCAAATTTTAGGTGCCATCTTGGGTATCGACATATGCCTAAGTCGAATCAGTATTTTTGATGAGGTTCATGCGGATTTAGCACTTTCGGCTGCTGATTCAAATCAAGGCGGCTAGGAGGCGAGTGAATGGATGGGTTGAGCAATCGCACTAACGTCCTTTAATGTTTTTTTGGAAAACCAGCGTTCATAAGCTTCCTCATCAAATGGTGAGATAGATTCAATTTGATCTACTGGCAATAGCTTAATCCAGTCTTCTAACTCGAAGCCTTCAAAATTTCGCAATAACGACTCAATCTTTCGTTTTTCTTCCCTCAGCTGCTTGACGCTTATCGCATTCGCTGGGTTATCTGAGACATTTGCCAACCTTGTTGCCTCTATTTCCACGGCCCGTGGCAAAAGGCGATCAATCACGTTGAGTCGTTGATCCAAAGAATACTTTTCAAATATCGGGTATGAGATTTTCTCCGGCTCCCATAAAAGCGTATCTTTATTACGATACGTCGAAAATTTTGCAAACAAACTAATATGCGTTGGCGTGCGCCAAATAGCGAATGGTTTGGTCATAATAGTTCCACAATAAACTTTGCGAGATTTCAAGTTGACCTGAAGCAATGTGCCTCGTTCAAAGCATCTGACCATCAGCGGCATGAGCATATCGCCCGATTTCTGCAATGACTCCATTAAGATTCGCTCCCGCTCTTGCGAAACACTAAAGGTAGACTCGTCTGGATTGTTCCAGAATCGAACCAGCACGCTGATCCAATTCAGTAAAAATGCTAACAAAGGCCCCAGTAAAAAAGCCCAAGCGAATTGATCGAGATAAGTCAAACCAAAGTGATCAGCAAGCCAAGTTGAATAGCGCGTCGGCAACGTTGCAGACAGCAAAAAAGCAGCAACTAAGCAAACAAACCCGACTGAAGAGGAGAGGTAAATCAGTCTTTGTGAATCGCTTCTAAGCGCATGAATTCTAAACGGCCAAAAACAAAGCATTGTCAAATAGCCGCTGCACGCGATTGCCAAGATCGCAATTGCAATCGCCGTTCCCAAGCATCAACTCGATTTACGTTCTTCGATCAGGCGCTCTAAAGCATTGATAGAACGCTGAGCCTGTTCACGCGAGACATAAATACGATCTGTCCTCAATGAAATTGAGGAAAAATTAAACTTCACTCGCTCGTGTCTAAATTCCTGTTTAACACGCTCTTCGAGCTGTTGAAGACTTGTGACGTTGTCCAAGATGCATTGCTCCAATGGTGCGGGGGACATGTAGTCCGCCTGGAAGAGTAACGCTGTTTCGACGCGAACGCCAATTTACTTATGACCTCAATGACCTTACCAAGCAGGCCGGATATCCCTGCTAGCCTAAAAGCAGTCGTTGTTTGACGACGCAGTACTTGCCGCGAACCTTGCGGTGCGGATGCAGGCTGCGTTCGGCGACGAATTGGCAATGCCCGACGCTGATTTTGTCGGCATCAACCCGCGCTGGCGCGGTTGCCGCTATCAAGCAGGCGAGCGCTTCAATAGCCATCAGGATGGCGTATTTCATGCCGACGTAACAACGCGATCACGGCTAACTTTAATTCTCTATCTAGATGACGCGCAAGATTTCACCGGTGGCGACACGCTATTTTTTGCCGATGGCCCAGGTACGGCGGGTGCGCAAATTGAGATCGGCCGCTGTGCGCTGCTTAACCGTTAATGCATGTGTCCAGCTTTGGAGTGGTGCTGAAGACAATCAGCTGCGGGTTTGGCAAGTCAGTGCAAAAGTAAAGCCTAAGCTTGTGGCTACATATACCTTGGCAGGTTTTGTTAGCGATGTGCTCGTCAAAAGCAACACAGCATGGGTGGCAAGTTATGCAGGGCACTTGGGTATAGCAATTCAATAAACAGCGTCGTGGAATGCAAATCATGCCGAGCTTTCACGCTTGGACGTACAAAAATCAGCCGAAGCGAGCCGCAAACGCCGCGAATTGCTTAAACTGCAATTTATAGTCACTTGGGATTCGCCATGAACCAATCTAATTCTTTCCGCCAAGTTTTCCTCGACCGCAGTTTTACCATGTCGTTTGCATGCGCTTTGCTGCTGGCCTGCAATAGTCTTGGCGCTGCTGAAATCGAACGCAGTATCGAAGGCGCGCTGCAGCTTGAGAACGTACCCTCGATCCAGGCTGATGACGCGAAAGCGATGCGCCCATATCTGGAAGCGCGCTCAGGTGTAGTTTATGGCTGGCTACCGCACGGTGACGGCGCATTGATTGGCACCCGCTTTGGCGATACCCAGCAGCTGCATTCGGTGCGCGCGCCAATGGGTGCGCGCACGCAGTTGACGTTTGAGCAAGAACCAATACTGAGCGCCATCATCAATCACAACACCGCCGCACCGGCAATGATTTATGCGCGTGACACCGGCGGTAACGAACAATTCCAGCTGTATAGCTACAATTTACTCATCAACGAAACGACGCTGTTGACTGAAGGCCCAGGCACCCGCAATGAAAGCCCGGCGTATGCCCCCGATGGTTTTCAATTTGCTTACACGCGAATCAATGCAAACGGCCAGTATCAAATTCGCTTCGGTGACACGCGCGAGTCTGGCAAAACGCGCGTGGTTTTTACGCCCGCAGCGAATGATGCGCGCGGCACCTGGTATGTGCATGATGTCGCACGTGGCGGCGAAAAATTATTGCTGCAAAACTACGCGTCGATCTTGGATTCCAACTTGGTCGAGTTCGACGTAAAAACTAAAAAGCGGCTGGCAATTACCGCCGCAAAAGGTGTGGGCGCACGCGAAGCGCGCTACGCACCTGACGGCAAATCGGTGTTTTATTTGAGCGATGCGGGCAAGGACTATGTGCAGCTGTTTCGCTTTGACTTGGCCACCAAAAAAAGCACGCAAATAAGCCCCTACATGCTGCATGACATAGAGGAATACAGCTTCAATGTTGACGCATCCCAAGTCGCGCTTAATGTGAATTTGGATGGCTCTAGCGAAGTGCAGGTTTACAAATTGAGCGACATGAGCAAACCCATTGCGACGGCGGCCGCCAAGCCAAGCGTTATCAGCGGCTTGAGCTTTCACCCGCGCAAAAACCTTGTACTGATGAGCTTGAGCAGCGCGCAAGTTGCGGGTGACGCTTTTGTACTGGACACTGCAACCAGCGAAATTACCCCGTGGACCAAGCATGAAATGGGCGGGCTAGCGTCGTCCAACATGGTGTTGCCGGAGCGCATTCAGTATGTCGGCGGCAAGGATAAAACGATTTACAACGTGCAGGCCTTTGCGTATCGCCCGCGCAGTGCAGGCCCACATCCAGTGCTGATTTTGATTCATGGCGGGCCAGAATCCCAAGCGCGGCCGAATTTCGATGCGTGGATACAGTTTTTGGTCAATGAAATGCGCATCGGCGTTATTGTGCCCAACGTGCGCGGCTCGACCGGCTACGGACGCTTATTTACGCAAATGGATGACGGCGTTAAACGCGGCGATTCGGTTGGCGATATTGGCTCCTTACTAGACTGGATCGCCACCCAACCCGAGTTCGATGCCAAGCGCGTGGCCCTGATGGGCGGCTCCTACGGCGGTTTTATGACTTTGGCAGGGCTTGTGCGTTACTCAGAACGCTTAGTTGGCGGCGTGAACACCGTCGGCATCAGTGACCTAACGACATTTTTGCAAAACACCTCGAACTATCGCCGCGATTTACGGCGCGCAGAATATGGTGACGAGAGGGTGCCCGCGATTAAAGCATTTTTCGACACGATTTCTCCGCTCAAAAACGCCAGTAAAATCAAAGCGCCACTGATGGTGATTCAAGGTGCAAACGACCCGCGTGTACCGGCATCGGAAGCCAGCCAGATCGCTTCCGCCGTGCGCGCAAATGGCAAAGCCGTGTGGACGATTACCGCAACGGACGAAGGCCACGGCTTCAAAAAGAAGGCGAATGTGGATCGAACCCGCTTGGCGGTTGCGGCATTTTTGCGCCAGCACTTACTTGCGCCTTAGCGGTGGCATTTGCTAAAGCGAAAGCTCCAGGGAACCGTAAAGCCCCTGAAAGTGCTAAAGCAAAGCGCAGTTTTTGGCGAAAACTGCGTAAGTTCCTGCTGTGGGGCACGCTTAGCTTTTTTGTAGCCAGCATCAGCTTGGTGCTGGTGTTGCGTTGGGTTAATCCACCCACGTCCGCGATCCGCATCGCCCGCAGCATCGAAGCCAATCAAGCCGGGCAGTCGTTTCACGCGCAAAGCTGTTGGTTGAGCTTGCCAAACTTAGGCCCCAACCTGCCGCTGGCGGTCATTGCGTCCGAAGATCAGCGCTTCAATACGCATCATGGATTTGATTTCACCGAGCTTGCCAAAGCCGTCAAGGAAAAAGGCAGGAAGCGTGGTGCCAGCACCCTGACGCAACAGGTCGCCAAAAACTTATTTTTGTGGCAGGGCCGTAGCTATGTGCGCAAGGGCTTAGAGGCCTACTTTACCGGCCTGATCGAACTACTTTGGCCAAAACGGCGCATCTTAGAAGTGTATTTAAACGTGGTCGAATTTGGCGATGCCACCTTCGGCGCATGCGCCGGCGCAAAGCGCGCGTTCGATACGACACCGGCACGCTTATCGCCGTATCAAGCGGGCCTGTTAGCCGCCAGCCTGCCGAATCCGCACGTATATGACGCGGCAAAACCCAGCGTAGCCATGCATCGGCGCGCCAGCTGGGCCGTTAAACAGATGCAATCGCTGGGCGGGGCGCAGTATTTGGCGACGTTTTGAGTTGGGCAGAGTCGATTTCGCCAAACTCGTCAAGATTGCGACAACGCATCACATCAAAATTGTTAAATTTGGCCCCGGAATAAGCCTTTAGGCGCATCCCGAGCACTACGCATCTCGGCTTGATGAGAAGCTACACTTACCGCCAATATTTTGTTTTAAGTGAGCGTTCCTTTGTCAGCAGGTTTTGATTCTTTTCGCATTCATCGCACCGCCATTTGGGGATTTGGGCGCGAAGGCCAAGCCGCATTAGCGGCCATTCGACGGTATTACCCAGAAAAGCGTGTGGTGCTGATGCTAAGCCCAGAAGAAGCGCAGCGCTGGGACTTTTCCGGCGATCCATACTTGGAATTGATTACCGCCGAGGTCACAGCGGGCATCCTGGGCCAATACGGCACGGTGATCAAATCCCCGGGCATATCACCGTATAGTAACGCTTGCGATTGGGCGCGCTTTCGCGGGACTCGGATCATTTCGGGTAGTGCGCTTTGGTTTGCCGAACACATTCGGGATCGCACCATTTGCATTACCGGCACCAAAGGTAAAAGTACAGTCAGCGCTCTGGTCGCCCACTTACTGCGTGCGGCTGGTCAAAAAACTGCTCTATGCGGAAATATTGGCATACCCTTATTGGAACTGCTGCATGCAGAACCCGCGCCGGACTGGTGGGTGATTGAGCTTTCCAGCTATCAAACCGCTGATTTTATGGGCGTGCCTGCGGTGGCGTGCGTGCTGAATTTATTCCCCGAACATTTGCCCTGGCATGGTTCTGAGGAGCGCTATTTCAGCGATAAGCTTAAAATTTTAGCCGCCGCAGAAGTAGCCGTACTTAATGGCAGCGATGATCGCTTGGTGGCGCTGACCAACCACGTAAAACACGGCTATTATTTCAACAGCCGCGATTCCTGGCATGTGCGCGCCGATACCAGCGAAGCACCCGACGCCTCAAGCCAAGTCAGCGCTAACCACACAAATCCGGAGCATAGCCACGCGTTCGCAGGCCACATTTATTTTGCCGACGAAGCGATTTTGGATTTAAAAGACTTGCGTCTAAAAGGTAGACACAACGCCGAAAACGTGTGCGCCGCGCTAATGATCGTGCAGGCCGCCGGTTTCGATGCCAAAGCACTGGCGAAACATGCTTTGAGCTTTCATTCGCTGCCGCACCGTTTACAGAATTTGGGCGTACGCGGCGGCTTGGACTATATCGACGACAGTATTTCTACGACACCGCACGCAAGTGTTGCAGCACTGGAATCGGTTGCACCGAGGCCCTGTACGATTATTGTCGGTGGCTTTGATCGCGGCCTAAGCTGGACGCATTTCGTTGACGCAATCCAAGCAAAATCACCGCATGCGGTAATCGTGTGCGGCGCCAATGCAAGCACGATTATCGAAGCGATCACCACGCGCATGCGCACGGTTGAACCCAGCTTAGAAGGCAATCAAACTCCAGGAACTTTGGCAATGGCGGTGAGCGAGGATTTACGCCAAGCCACCGCGTTGGCCGCGCACACCACACCGCGCGGCGGTGTGGTGCTGCTGTCCCCTGGCGCACCCAGTTTCGATGCGTATTCAAGCTACGCCGAACGTGGTCGTGCATTTGCTGATTTTGCCGGCTTCGGCGATATTTCCGAGGTCGAAATTGCTGGATTGGGAATTTTATGAAAGGCGTTAAAGTTTGGGATTTACCGTCACGTATTGCGCACTGGGCACTGGCGTTAAGCATGTTGGGCAGCTACGGCACCGCCGAACTCGGCTGGTTTACGATGCAGTGGCATTTTTATTTTGGCTACACCGCGATCACGCTGGTCATTTTTCGAGTGCTGTGGGGGTTTTTTGGCAGCGAACACGCGCGCTTTCGTAATTTTGTACACGGCCCAGGTGCAGTCTGGCGCTATCTAAAAAGTTTAGGCGATAAAAACAGCAGCGAGACCACCGGGCACAGCGCACTCGGCGGCTGGGCCGTCCTGGTGCTGCTGGCTGCAACTTTAGCGCAAGGCATCAGTGGGTTGTTTAATAACGATGATATTGAATGGTTCGGCCCCTTGAGTGAAAAGGCATCCAGCGCTGTAGTCGATCAAATGTCGTGGTTTCATAATAATTTCTACAACGTGCTGCTGATTATTATCGGCCTGCACATCGTCGCGGCACTACTGTATTTGCTGGTTAAAAAGCAAAATCTGATTACCCCGATGATCACCGGCGTGAAGCACAAGATCCAAGCCGCGGATGCAAAGCAAAAGCCGCTTTGGTTAGCGCTGTTATTGCTTGCAATCAGTGCCGGGGCGCTTTGGGCGTTGATTCAATTTTGGCCGGCAAGCTAAACAAAGGTTGAGTTGCTTCCTGAACGTCTTTTAGACGCGATAGAACTGAACACTTGCGGCACCGCACCAACAGCATGCATCATCGCATTAACGTAACAATGCGCTAACACATGAAAAAGCGATTTGTAGAAGCAGAAGTATTAAGTGAAGAGCCAATCGTAGCGCTTTCCCGCGCGATTGCGGTGCTGGATACCATTGAAGAGGTGCAGGCGTTTTTGCGGGATCTGTGCACGCCGGCGGAATTGGAAGCGCTAAGTGACCGCTGGCGCGTGGTGCCTTATTTGCTGGATGGCGTGGCATATCGTGAAATTCACGACCGCACCTCGGTCAGCGTGACCACGATTGGCCGGGTATCGCGGTTTCTGTCGGATGGCAGTGACGGCTATCAAACCGCGATTCGCAAGCTCAAGCGCCGAAAGCAGTGGCCGGAAACCACCGACGAGGGTGCCGCATCATGACGCCACGTGACCGCTTAAGAATTGCGGTGCAGAAATCCGGGCGTTTGTCGGAATCCTCGCAAGACTTACTAGCCAAATGCGGGCTAAAGTTTCGCTCCAGCCGCGACAAGCTATTTTGTTATGGGGAATCGATGCCGATCGATTTGCTGCTGGTGCGTGATGACGATATTCCAGGAATGATCGCGCAAGGCGTATGTGAACTCGGATTTGTTGGGCAAAACGTCGCCCGCGAACAATCGACTGACGCGCTCAGTAATAGTCGCGACCCGGGCTTTTTGGAGCTACGCGAGTTGGGTTTTGGCCACTGCCGCTTGTCGATTGCCTTACCGCAAGAGCAAGAATTCGGCTCGGCAAAAGCGCTTGAAGGCAAACGCATTGCCACCAGCTACCCGGCGCTGTTAAACAAGTATTTGCTGGAAAATGGCGTGAGTGCCAAAACCGTTGTGCTCAGTGGCTCGGTCGAAATTGCGCCCAAGTTAGGCACCGCCGATTTGATCTGTGACCTGGTTTCTTCGGGCGCAACGCTGGTGGCAAACCAGTTAAAAGAAGCAGTCGTGATCCTGGAATCGCAAGCGGTGTTGATCGGCTCAGGCTTAACTTACGCTGATGAGCGCGCTGAGCTAACCGAGCTTCTATTGCGCCGTATTGATGGCGTGATTCGCGTACGCGAAAGCAAGCTGGTGATGCTGCAAGTGTCGCGCGCGCAATTGCCGATGGTCTTAAAAGCGCTGCCTAAGGCAGACCGCCCCACCATCATGAGCGTCGAAGGTG
>JBBQBR010000067.1:0-8436 GCA_038317875.1 Lysobacterales bacterium | reverse complement strand
ATTACTCCTATGTCGGCGGCTCAGCCGCGTGGGATTGTGCGGATGCCGATTGCAACAGCGGCGCACTGCGCGAAATCACCCCGCCCGGCAGCGGCACTGGCAGTGGCGCACGGGCACTCGCGCTGCGCAGCAATGGCCTGCCGGTGATGCTGTATTTTAATAATCCACAGGCCGGCATGTATCTGTATTTGTGCACCGACAGCGGCTGCACCGCAGGCACTCGAGAGCGTGTGTTTGACGCCGCCCTCTCCGGCACCATCATCTCCGCTGGCCTTGCGATTAGCGCCGGTGATCGGCCGATATTTCAGTTTACCCAGTTCACGGCGGGTAGCTTTTCGCAAAGCATTTCGCGCTGCACCAGCCCGGCGTGCAGCAGCGTTGCACGCACCGATTATCCCGGTGGCGCATTTATTGACACGCTGGCGCTGGCCCCAAACGGCAATGCGCTGCTGCCAATTAACGACGGCAGCAATGCGCTGTTGGTATGCAATAACCTAGATTGCACCACCGCCACGCGCCAGTCACTCAACGGTGATGGCGCCAACTTGCTGCGCTTCGGGGCGGATGGCTTGCCGCAGTATGCGCCCGTTAGTAACGCGGTACAGCTCGCGCGCTGTAGTGACGCGAGCTGCGCCGCAGCACCGACGATCACGCCCTACTTTTCTTCCGGCCTCGACGCATCCGTCACCGCGCTGGCACTCAACAGCACTAATCAGCCGGTGCTGGCGATCAATGAGTCCAGCGCAATGTGGCTGGTATTGCCGCAATCGGATGTGGTGTTTAAGAACGGCTTCGAGTAAGTGCGCTGGCAAAACTGGCGCAATCGCTACTCAACGCTGCGCTTGGGCTGTGGGTGAAATATTTCATGGCACGAATCGCAGCTTTTTTTAAGCTCCGGCAGCTGCAATCTTAAAGATTGGCAGTCAGCAATTTTTGCTTGCGCACTGAAATCCTTGCTGCTGTGAACCAGTGCGCGGGTCAATTTGGCAAAATCACCTGGTGCCTGAGTTAGTCGTGGAAACACAGTCTCAACGTTGCGCGCCTGGGTGTACAGGGCGTCCGCTGGCGCTAACACAGCGCCAGCACACTGATGGGTTTTGAGCGCCATAGTGATTTCAGCGATTGATTTTTTCAGCGCTTTCATCGTTTTTTGCTGCGCCTGCTGGGCTTGGATCGCGTTCCAGCTGAGCGGCAAAATTGCCGCGCAACTGAGGATGAAAATCAGCAGAATCAGCCATTTGCCGTTATTTTTCTTAAGCTTGACAGCTTCGGCGTTCATGCCTGCAGCAGCGCCACGGCGCGCCCCAGTAATCGTTCCAAAGCGCCACGTTCACTGACCACAACGCGCATGCCAGCTTCGCCCATAGCGTTACGGGTCGCGCTGTACTTTAGAATTTTGCAGATTGCGCCGCCCAGCTCTGCGCCACTATTTACCAGAATCGCTGCGCCATCGCTAATCATACGGTCTGCAATTTCCTCAAAATTATAAGTGTAGGGGCCCACGATCACAGGAATGCCCAGGCCGGCTGGTTCGAGCATATTGTGCCCGCCGATATCGCTCAGGCTGCCACCCACAAAAGCGACGTCGGACGCCGCAAAAAAATTCAGCAGTTCGCCCATGCTGTCCAGCACAAAACACTGCGTGCTGCCCTCTGGAGTGTGGTTTTCCGAACGCGTGCTCGTGCGAAAACCAATACTGCGGCAATGCGTGGTGACCAACTTAAAGCGCTCTGGGTGGCGCGGCACGAAAATTAAAAGCGCGTCTGGAAATTGCCGCAGCACCAAGGCGTGTGCCTCTAATACCGCCGATTCCTCGCCTTCGTGCGTGCTAGCGGCAACCCACACCGGCCGATTTGCACCCCAGCCCGCGCGCAAGCTCGTGCCAATTTCGTTTATGCCGTCGGGAAATTTCATATCAAACTTGATATTGCCCACCAGCTCTAAGCGCGAAGGTTCTGCGCCTAATCTTAAAAAGCGTTCCGCGTCAACTTTGCTTTGCGCGGCGATCCAGGCGGCGGCACGCACACAGTGTCCAGCGAGCGCCTTGGCCGGGCCATAGCCGCGCAAACTGCGCTCGGATAGTCGCGCGTTGGCAATCAAAATCGGAATTTTGCGCGCCGAACAGCTCAAATACAGATTCGGCCAGATTTCCGTTTCCATCACCACCGCCAGCTTCGGCTTAGTGCGATCCAGAAAACGCCGCACTGAGCCAGGCAAGTCATAGGGCAAATACACGTGAAATACCCGCTTCCCCAACACGCTTTGCACGCGCGACGAGCCCGTCGGTGTAATGGTAGTGACCACCATTGGGCGCTCAGGAAAGCGCCTCATTAGCGCCTCAATTAAGGGGACCGCCGCGTTAAATTCCCCGACGCTCACGGCATGTACCCAAATCGCATCCTGCATTTTTGGGCAATCAAAAAAACCAAAGCGCTCACGCCAACGCCAAAAATAGTCCCGGTTGCGCAGTCCCCTAAACGCCAAACGGTACAGAATGATCGGTGTCGCCAGATACATTAACAGCGTGTACAAAACCCGCATGAGCCCGATTTTCAGCATGTAAGTTCAACCTGAGCGGCTCGGGATAAGTGGTCGTACAGTATAGCCAACACAAGGTGAGCGTAAACGTGATGCCAGCTTTTACCCGCTGCACAGTGTTTTGATGCGTGCGAAATTGGCCGCAGAAAGGCACAATCGCGCTTCTTTACGAAACCAGGAGCCACATAATGGCGATCAAAATTGCAATCAACGGCTTTGGCCGCATTGGCCGAAATATCGCACGCGCGCTCTTTGAAAGCGGCCGCAATGGTGAATTCGATATCGTCGCCATCAACGACTTAGGCGACGCCGAAACCAACGCGCACCTATTGCAATATGACACTGCGCACGGCCGCTTTCCATATGATGTCGCAGTAGATGCCGGTGATTTGATCGTTAAAGGCGATCGCATCAAGGTGTTTGCCGAGCGCGACCCCGCCAAATTGCCGTGGGCGGCTTTAAACGTCGACGTCGTATTGGAATGCACCGGCTTATTCGCCAGCAAGGCAAAAGCCGGTGCGCACATCACCGCAGGCGCGAAAAAGGTGCTGATTTCCTCCCCAGGCGGCGCTGACGTCGATGCAACAGTCGTATTTGGCGTCAATCACGATGTATTAAAAGCCAGTGATACCGTGGTTTCGAATGCGTCCTGCACCACCAACTGCTTAGCGCCGTTGGCAAAAGTGCTGCATGACAATATCGGTATCGTGCATGGTTTGATGACCACGATTCACGCCTACACTAACGATCAAGTGTTGACCGATGTCTACCACAGCGATTTGCGCCGCGCCCGCAGCGCTACGATGAGCCAAATTCCGACCAAAACCGGCGCTGCCGCCGCAGTTGGCCTAGTGTTGCCTGAGCTCAACGGCAAGCTCGACGGCTTTGCAATGCGGGTGCCGACGATCAACGTCTCGGTAGTGGATTTGGTTTTTGTCGCGGCCCGACCGACGACCAACGCCGAAATTGACGCACTGGTGCTAGCCGCCGCTGCTGGCCCCATGAAGGGCATCTTGGCGTCAAATAAGAAGCCGTTGGTCAGCGTCGATTTCAATCACAACCCGCATTCGTCGATCTATGACAGCACGCTCACCAAAGTGATGGGCGGGACGCTTGTAAAAGTATGTTCCTGGTACGACAACGAATGGGGATTTAGCAACCGTATGTTGGATACCGCTAAAGCATTGATGGCTGCGAAATAGGAAAAGAAGCGCCGGAAATTCCAGCTTTAACACGAAAAAAATCTAGACTAAACAAAGGGCTGCGTAAATTCTACGCAGCCCTTTTTGATTTTTCGCCTTAACCCTGCGGCTGGACTCAAGTTGTGTGCATGTGCAGCATCGAATAGTCGAAATTGCTATTGCGTTGAATTGTAAGCTCTGGCTAAATCAACAACGTTACCCATGCCGCTAAAGGAGCGTACATGCAGTCGTTCAAGATTCTATCAGCCGCCATCGCAACCGCGATGCTCGCCGCCTGTTCTTCAGGCACCAATAGCCCTTCAGTGGCAACAACCCCTCCACCCAACACCAATGGCTCAACGGTAACTGGCGTAATTACCGCGCAGTTCGATTCGGCTTTGGGCCTGCTGCCATTCCCCAATAATTTGCTTTTTGGTGGCAGCTTAGACGGCACACTTAACCCACCCGTGGCAAACGCCGCAGATACGGGCGACCCTGCGGTCGCACTCAGCGCGCTCGACGGCTTCAGTACCGTTACGCCGTGGTCAACAACCTTCTCAGCGGCGATTGACCCAGCAACTATCGTTGCAGGGCAAACCGTACGCTTTTTCGAGGTAACGCGGCCTTCGCCTGCAAGTATTGGTGTAAACGGTGTCGTTCGCGAGCTCGTGCCAAATGTTGATTACGTAACCGCGATTTCGCGTAGCACTGAAGTCACCGCCACCGCACCACAAAATAACGGCAAAACGGGCATTCGCCTTGCGGTAGTGCCCCTGAAAGTTCTAGATGCCACTACGGTTTCGCCTACGGGCGTGCTTACGTTAAAAACCTACATGGTTGTTTTGACAAAAGGCATCAAGGATTTGGCTGGTAATGATGCAACGCCAGACACCACCTATTTTATCGCTAAACGTACCGCAACGCTGGTAAACGGCAGCTGCACTTCAGTTCCGTTGAACGCTACGAGTACAGACCCGCTTTTGCCAGTCGCGAATGCTTGTGCTCTTGAGCCCGTGCGTCAGCTGGTTAACGCGCAGGAAATGCTGGCTGCTAGCAGAGGCGTCGTACGCGAAAATATTATTTTAAGTTGGACTGCAACCACCCAGAGCGTCACGCCTGTGCTTACGGCGGTTCGATCCATAGCAACCGCACGTACATCAACAATCGTTAAAACACCACTCAACACCGGATTGCTCGGTCTAGGGTTGCCGGCAACTGCTGACGTATATATCGGCGTTACGCCGGTACCGTATTATCTGACAGCCCCGGGTGTTGCCCCTGAAGGTTCAGCTGCTGGAACTGCGGTGAGTCCAGCTACAGCAGTGTTGACAGGTTTTTGGCGGGCAAGAGCGGGTGCAAACCCTCAAATCGACCCTACCTCGACCAATTTGACATATGCCAACCCGGTTCCAGTTCGTAATTCGATTCAAAACGTGCCGGTGCTCATGACAGTGCCAAACGTAGCATCGAACCAAGTGAAGCCTGCAACCGGCTGGCCGGTGGTGATTTTTAATCACGGCATTACTCGCAACCGTACCGACATGCTTGCGATCTCAACTACTTACGCCAGTATTGGGCGTGCGGTGATTGCAATTGATCAACCGCTGCATGGCGTGGGTAGTGCCAGCCCTTTCTACATTGAAGGCACGCCGTTCGCGCCGATCTCCATCGAGCGTACATTTGATGTGGATTTGGTAAACAACACGACTGGTGCAGCTGGTGGCGATATGGTGGTTGACACCTCCGGCACACACTTTATCAATTTGGGCAGTCTGCTCACCTCGCGTGACAACAATCGTCAAGCACAGGCGGATTTGCTGCAGCTGGTGAAAAATCTTTCAGTGATGGATATTGACGGCGACGGTGCACCTGACTTTGACGTTACGAAAATCGCGTACACGGGGCAATCATTGGGTGCGATCAATCTAATCCCCGCAATGGCGCTAGAAACCACGGTTAACGTCGGAGTGCTCAATGTTGGCGGCGGCGGTATCGCGCAATTATTGAACGGTTCGCCTACTTTTGGCCCACGTATTCGTGCGGGCTTAGCTGCAGGCGCGGGTTTGCAACCGGGTACGTCTAGCTTTGATCAATATTTCACTGTCACCCAGACTGTGATCGACGCGGCTGACCCGATAAACTGGGCAAAAGCATTGGGTGCATCTGACCGTATTTTGTTCCAGGAAGTCGTGGGTTCGGTGCCCGCATCTGATCCGAGCTGCGCGTTGACGACCGCCACCGGCGCGCCGATTGCCGGTGCCCCTGCGAACGGTTGCCCTGATGCAGTAATTCCAAATACTGTTCCGGGTGCGCCGCTGTCAGGTACTGAGCCCCTCGTTGCGACTATGGGTTTGAGCGCAATTACAGCCACGACCCAAAACGCCAACGGCATCAAAGGAATTGTTCGCTTCATTAAGGGCGACCACGGTTCACTGTTAAGTCCTGCGAAAGACGCTGCGACGACGGTTGAAATGCAAACAGAAATGGCTTCGATGGTGGCATCAGGCGGAACTGCCGTGCAGGTTACCAACACGTCTGTCATCAAAACCAACTAAGCGCGACTCTTTTAAGGACTCTATATGATGAAAACATCTAATCAACGGCCCGTAAATCAGCGCGTTCAGCCTCAGCGTTTGCTAACACGTACGCTTTTAGCCACGGCTTTAAGCGGTTGTATCGCAAGCTCCGCGCTTGCTTACAAGTATGAAAACGGCGACTTTAGCCTAAACGTCGACACCACTTTGTCGTACGGCGTTTCAGTACGCGTGCAAGAGCGTGACCCAAATCTAGTCGGCAAATGCAACTTGTCCCCCTGTCAGGGTTTTCAGGCGAGCGGCGCGCCGGTGATCCCAATTGCGGGGTTGCCAAATGCTCTGCAGCGTTCGGCACCGGGTCGTTTTTCGGTCAACGGCGATGACGGCAATTTAAATTACGAAAAAGGCGATCCTTTCGCCAACACCGCTAAGATTACGCAGGAGTTCGGCTTCAATTATGGCCCGGATTTTGGCGGGCTAATGCGCTGGACTGGTTTTTACGATTTTGAAAACCAAAACAGGGATGATTTGAGTGATTTGGCCAAGACAAAAGTTGGTAAAGACGTTGTTTTGCTCGACGCGTTTATCTTCTACAATTTTGGTATGGGCGACTATGACGCTTCTTTGCGGCTCGGTCGTCAAGTCGTCAGTTGGGGCGAAAGTACGTTTCTGCAAAACGGTATTAACGTCATCAATCCAATCGATCTGTCCAAACTACGTATTGCGGGTGCAGAGTTAAAAGAGGCGTTCTTGCCGATCGATATGGTTTGGGGCAGCGTTAGCTTCAACGAAAATCTGTCGATGGAAGCGCTCTATATGCTTGAGTTCGAGCAAACTGAGCCTGAACCCGCTGGTACATATTTCAGTACCAACGACTTTGGCTCGCTAGGCGCGCGCTATGTGATGTTGGGCTTCGGCACGACCGACGAGCCGCTGGATTTCGACGCCTGTTTCCGGCCTGGGGCAATTAGTACTCGCGACATCGGCGCAGTTCAAGCGTGCGCCACTGCCGTGCCGCGTATAGAAGATCGTTACCCCAGTGACTTAGGGCAATATGGCCTGGCATTTCGCTACTTTGCGCCGGATTTAAACAATACCGAGTTTGGATTGTTCTATTTGAATTACCACAGCCGCTTACCATTCGCCAGCGGTGTTGCGGTGACCAGCGGCGCGGCGAACTCAGCACGCTATTTCATAGAATATCCTAGTGGCATTGATTTGTATGGTTTGTCCTTCAATACAACGCTGGAAGAATCCGGAATTGCTATCCAAGGTGAGTTGAGCTACCTGCCAAATCAACCCTACCAAATTGACGATGTTGAGTTGCTTTTTGCTGCTTTGAGTCCGCTCAATGCGGTTTTGGCAGCGCCGTTCAATCGTTTCTACAGCCAGTATGGTGATCTTCGGCCGGGTTCGGCTGTTCCAGGCTGGGATCGCCATGAAGTGTCGCAATTGCAGTTTACGACGACTAAAGTATTTGGCCCTGGAAATTTCATTTCGGCAGATCAAATCGCCACCGTCGCTGAGTTTGGCTTCACCAAAGTGTGGGACTTACCAGACCCCAGTATCCTGCGTTATAACGGTGACGGCACGGATACCGGCGGCGGCCCAGACTTCTTGAGCGGAAACTCGCGTAATCCGCAGACGCAAGTGGGCGGATTTGCAACACCGTTTTCATGGGGATACCGTTTAGCGGCTCGCGCTGACTACAACAACTTTGCCGGAACTGCGTTTACCCTGAGCCCACGGTTCGCGTTTAACCACGACGTCAAGGGCACAACTCCAGGACCGGGCGGAAACTTCGTTGAGGATCGCAAATCACTTACGTTGGGCGTCGAAGCAAACTACCTAAATCAGTGGTCCGCCGATCTTTCCTACACGCGTTTTTACGGAGCAGGAATTTTCAACCTAGTCAGCGATCGTGATTTTGTTGCCGTCTCCGCCAAATACGCGTTTTAGTTTTGACTGCTATTGCCGAGTTTAATTTTAAGCTCGGCGATGCAACTACTAACCAATGCTTTTGATTGAATCTTGCACTACAAGGGATCTAATATGAAACTCATAAAGTTGTCCGTAGCACTGGCGCTTGCTTTTGCTGCTAGCTTGAGTCAGGCGGCTGTACCCGCTGCGCAGGCTAATCGTTTGGGTGTTGATCTAACGCCAATCGGTGGTGAAAAGGCAGG
>JBBQBR010000066.1:0-8440 GCA_038317875.1 Lysobacterales bacterium | reverse complement strand
TGCGGACAGCGGCCCAATTGAGTCCAACAATACCAATCGACGCACTTTTTCTGGAAATGCGGCGGCGAAAAGCGTCGCGACACCGCCACCCATCGAATGCCCGATCAAATCAATTTGCGACCAATTTTGTGCGTCCAAAACGGTCAACACCGCTTCCAAATAATCAACAAACGGCGCGTGATGATTCGGTGCGGTATGGCTGCTTAAACCATGGCCGGGAAAGTCCAATGCTAGTGATGGTGCTGGGTGAATCTGCTTCAGTGCGCTCAATATCCCCGCCATGCTGGCGGCGTTATCGAGCCATCCGTGCAGCGCCAATCTAGGTGTATTTTGATTTGCTAACGCTAAATTTGGCGCAAGCAAACCGCTAAGTTGGTAAGCACCAAATTCAGTTCGCCATTCAAGCATCGATTAGCTCTGGAAATGTAGGAATTTGCGCGGGTAAGCGCACAATGCTTTGGCATGCCAGCGCCTTGGCCAATTCCTGCACCAAATTCTCACCTACGAAACTTAAATCCCCAGGCCCGCCTTCGTCCACTAAATTGGTGTGGCGCAGGCCAATATAACCACAGGGATTAATGCGCGAAAAGGGTTCTAAACTCATGCACACATTGAGTGCCAAGCCGTGAAAACTAGCACCGCGTCGAATCCGCAAACCCAGCGCCATAATTTTTTGCCCAGCCACATACACGCCAGGTGCGCCTTGTTTTAATTCAGCCTCGACACAAAAGCTGCGCAGCATGTTCAAAGTCGCGGCTTCAATCATGTCTACCAGCGCACGCACGCCCATGCCACGGCGGCGCAGATCAATCAGCGGATACGCCATCAGCTGGCCGGGCCCGTGATACGTCACTTGCCCGCCGCGATCCACCGGCAACACCGGAATATCGCCAGAGCTAAGCACATGCTCCAGCTTGCCCGCTTGCCCCAACGTGTAAATCGGCTCGTGCTCTGTTAGCCAAAGCTCATCGGGCGTATTTTCATCGCGCGTGTCGGTAAAGCGCTGCATGGCGCGCCAAACCGGTAAATAGGGCGTAAGCCCCAGCGAGCGCACGCCTAACACCGCTAAAAGTTCTGACGTGTTTGCTGCGTCCGGTTCAATTAAACCACTTGGCATGCGTCGGCAAAACTCAAGCGCGGGCTGCGCGGGAATAAGGCTGCAACATCGCCGTAGCCGATATTAATCAAAAAGTTGGACTTGATCGTTGTGCCAGGAAAAAACTCAGCGTCCACTTTTGCTTGATCGAAACCACTCATTGGCCCGCAGTCCAAGCCCAGCGCGCGCGCGGCCAACATTAAATAAGCGCCTTGCAGGCTGGAATTACGAAACGCGGTTGATTCAATCAACGCCTGATTGCCGACAAACCAGCTTTTCGCATCTGCATGCGGAAATAATTCGGGCAGGCGCTCATAAAACGCCTGATCGCTACCCACAATGACGGTAACCGGGGCACTCATGGTCTTATCGACGTTCGAGTCCAAAAGGGTCGGCTTGAGCCTAGCTTTGGCCGCCGCACTTTGCACAAACACAAATCGCGCCGGCGAGCAATTTGCACTCGTCGGGCCCATTTTCGTAAGCGCATATAAGCGTTCAAGCAGATCGCTTTCAATTGCGCGCGGTTGCCACGCATTGTGGGTTCGGGCTTGGGTAAACAGTAAATTTAGGGCAGCATCGTCAAGCATGATTTCTCACTCATTTATCAGTCGCACTTTGGGCCGCATTCGCGTTCGGGCGACGTCGGCAAACGTTGTGCTGGGCGCGCAGGATACGCCGTTGCGGCTGGACTGCGCCAATGACGATTGACACGAGTGTAAATTTCGACGCAGATTCTGACGCAGATTCAGCTGAACATTGCTGGATTTTGACCGACGGCGCAGCCGGCAATGTCAAACAAGCGCGCGTACTTGCGCGTGGTTTAGGCTTGCACAGCCGCGAATTTGTCGTCAAATTGAATGCGCTGGAGCGCGCCTTTGCGCCCCGATTTCGCCGCCCAAGCTTTGCGGCACTGCAGCTAACGCCAATGCCTGATGCACTAGACTGCCAATTCGCCATCGGCTGCGGCCGCGCTGGTGCGGTTGCGCTCGACGCCCTCAAGCGTGCGCAGCCAGCGGTGCGCACCCTGCAAATCTTAGCGCCACGTTGCGACCCCGCCCGTTTCGATGCGATTGTTTGCCCCGCGCATGATCGTTTGAGCGCACCAAATGTGTTTTCTATGATCGGCGCGCTCAACGATATTGACGATGCATGGCTCGCGGCTGGCCGACTCCAAGCGCAGCAAACCGAATCTGCAAGCACGTTATTATTAGTGGGCGCACCGACGCGCAACGCGCCCTATACGGCAGCGCAATTCGCCCGATTGCTGCACATTCTGGTGCCACGCGATCTGTGCATTAGCGCCTCACGCCGCACACCGCCTGAATTTTTAGCACTGATTCGCGCCTCGGGTGCGCGTGTTTGGACCGGCGCGGAAGACAGCCCGAACCCGTATCAGGCTTGGCTAAGCAGTGCCACCCGAATTATCGTCACGCCCGATTCGGTCAATATGATTAGCGAAGCGTGCGCGACCTACGCGCAAGTCGAGGTCGCTTTTTCCAATGCTGCGCGCGGCAAAATTGCGATTTTTTTGCAGAGTTTAGTGGGTCGTCTAAAGCCGAATCCGACGGTTGTTGTGGCGCTGAGGGCGACTTTGGCAGTTGTAGAGCGGTTGCGTAGTTTTTTAGGCGCTGGCTAGTTAACCAAAATGCATTGGCAGTGCGAATAGTTGCCTTGTTAATATGCATCTATCCGCATAATATAGCGCGTGAAAAATATCCAATGGCTTGGCAGTAGTCGGTCAGATATTTGAGGGTTCCCGGATGCAATCCAGAGTGAAATTGGCCTTCAGTTGTTCTACCTTCAACAGGGTAAACGCCCTGATGATTGGAAGCCGATGCAGTCCATTGGAAAGGGTGTTGAGGAAATTCGAGTTCGAGATGACACAGGCGCTTTTCGAGTTATTTATTTCGCCAGACGTGCGGAAGCGATTTATGTACTGCACGCATTCCAGAAGAAATCGCAACAAACCGCACTGCAAGATCTGCGAGTCGCAAAAAGCCGACTCCTTGAAATTAAGGCATAGCTAATGACTATTGAAAAGCAACTTTCCGGCACTCCAGGCGACCCTCGTGGCGTGTTCTATGACTTATTTGATGCGGACAAAGCGGCGGAAATGACGATGCGTTCTGAAGCCTTGATGGGTATGCGTGAATGGCTCGAACAGAGTGGCTTGACCCAAGTTGCTGCTGCAAAATTGTTGGGCCTAACCCAGGCTCGGGTATCGGACTTAAAACGCGGAAAAATTAATGTCTTCAGCTTAGATATGTTGGTGCGCTTGGCAGCGCGCGCTGGCTTGCAACCAAAGCTTAAATTTATGGCGAAATTTAAGCACGCAGCTTAGCTCAACAAATTTTCAACAAACACGCATCACCCTCTCGGATGATGCATCGCATGCAGCTTCTTCAAATTCTCGCGCGCAATGTAGGTGTAAATTTGCGTGGTTGACAGATCAACATGGCCCAGCAGCAGCTGCACGACCCGCAAATCCGCGCCATGATTCAATAAATGCGTCGCGAAAGAATGCCGCAATACATGCGGCGATAGTGTGCGTACGCCCGCAAGCACGGCGTAGCGCTTGATCAAATACCAAAACGCTTGACGCGTCATCGCCGTACCGCGCGCAGTCACAAATAGCGCCGCCGATTTCGCTCCAGGTGCTAGTTCAGCCCTGGCCTCGGCCAAATAACGCTCAATCCACTCGACAGCGTGTTCGCCCATCGGCACCAATCGCTCTTTCGAACCTTTGCCCATCACCCGCAAAACGCCTTGACGCAGATTAATCTGCTCACCTTTTAGCGTGACCAACTCAGTCACGCGCAAACCGGTTGCGTACATCAGCTCAATCATCGCCTTATCGCGCAATCCAGCTGGCGTGCTGATGTCGGGTGCCGCAATTAAATCGACAATTTCGCGTTCGCTCAGTGCTTTTGGCAAAGATCGTGGCAATTTCGGCCCACTAACTAAACTCGTCGGGTTTTCCGCTTGCAGCGCATAGGCGACACGCTGGCCGTAAAAGGTTTTTAGCGTCGACAGCGTACGTGCACCGGTGCGCGCACTTTTACCGCCGGAGCTGCGATACGCCAAAAAATCCAAAATCTGCGCGCGGGTAACCTCTGCTAAATTCGGCAAAGCATGCGCGCTCAGCCAGCGGGCAAAAATAATCAAATCTAGGCGATAGCTGGCTAACGTATTCGCGCTCGCACCGGTTTCACCCCAGTAGCGATCTAAAAACGTGTCAATCAGCGCCAAATCAGGGGCGCGCGGCTCAATCTCGACATGATCTGAAGCTGGTTTTGGGCTGGGATCGCGCGCTGCGGGCGCGGCTGCTAGCATCGTCGCATCAACATTTTTCTTGGAATTTGGCATTGAAGGTTAAAAATGAAGTGGCGCTTGAATTGGCAGGCGTTTGGCCGCGCATTATGGCGCTGGTCTATGAGTCCTTGATTGTGGCGGCTATTTTGTTTTTAGCCACCGCCATAGCGATGTTGTTCACGCAAAAAGCCATCGCGCCAGGAACGGTTTGGTTTGAACTATATTTGCTGACGGTTTTAGCCAGCTATTTTTGCTATTGCTGGCTGCGCAGTGGCCAAACCGTAGGCATGTTCGCTTGGCGGCTACTGCTGTGCGATCTGGACGGGAAACGCGTCAGTTTAGCGACCGCGTTGGTGCGGTTTTTGGTTGCGACGCTGCTGGGTTTTGGTGTGCTGGGGCTATTGTGGGCGCTCGTTGATATTGACCGGGTGGCGCTGCAGGATCGTTTGACTAGGACTCGGGTATTGCGTTTGCCAAAGCCGGTAAAGGGCTGAGGCATCCCCGTCAGGCCTTGCTGCGCCATCCCGTAAACCACCCCGTCAGACTCCGCTGCGCCATCCCGTAAACCACCGTCAGGCTGCGCCTGCCACCCCTCTGATGGAGGGGGATTTTAACCCCTCTGAATTTTAACTCGTGGCATACATTATTTGCCCACACCGAAAAGATAAGCCAGACTCAGCACCCTTCTGATTCTTACAGCGGCCGCGCCATGTTTCATACGATCTTGATCGCCAATCGTGGCGAAATCGCCTGCCGGATTGTGCGTACCTGCCGCAAGCTGGGCGTGCGAGCGATTGCGGTTTATTCTGATGCTGATGCCAATGCGCAGCATGTAAAGCTCAGCGATGCCGCCGTCCACATTGGCGGCTCGCGGCCCGCGGAAAGCTATTTGATGGGTGATAGGATTATTCAGGCGGCGCTTAATAACGGTGCGCAGGCGATTCACCCGGGTTTCGGCTTTTTGAGCGAAAACGCCGATTTTGCCGATGCGGTGGAACAGGCGGGCCTAGTTTTTATCGGGCCGCGATCCGCCAGTATGCGAAAAATGGGTAGTAAAGCCGGTGCCAAAGAGTTGATGCGCGCCGCCGGCGTGCCGGTGGTGCCGGGCTATGAAGGCAGCGATCAAGACCCAGCGGTGTTAATGGACGAGGCCGCACGCGTCGGTTTCCCCCTGATGATTAAGGCCGCGCATGGCGGCGGTGGTAAAGGCATGCGCGTGGTGGGTAGCGCTGCGGAATTCATGGCGAATTTGGAATCCTGTCAGCGCGAGGCGAAAAATGCCTTCGGGCGCGATCGCGTGCTGCTGGAACGCTACATTGAAACCCCGCGCCATATTGAGCTGCAAATCTTTGGCGACACACACGGCAAAGTGCTGCACCTTAACGAGCGCGAATGCTCGGTGCAGCGGCGCTTCCAGAAAATTGTCGAGGAATCGCCCTCCCCGATCATGACGCCGGAGCTGCGCGCCAGCATGGGTGCGGCTGCGGTACTTGCCGGGCATGCGATTGATTATGTGGGCGCGGGCACAGTCGAGTTCATTGTGGGTGCTGACGGTGGCTTTTATTTTATGGAAATCAACACCCGCCTGCAGGTCGAGCACCCGGTCACGGAAGCCTGTTTGGGGCTGGATTTGGTGGAATGGCAGCTGCGCGTGGCCAGTGGAACGCCGCTGCCGTGGCAACAAGAAAAATTGGTCAGCCAAGGCCACGCGATTGAAGTGCGCATTTATGCCGAGGATCCAGAGTCTGGCTTCTTACCCGCAACGGGCAAGCTAACACGTTTGCGTTTCCCAGAATCCGGCGCACGCATAGACTCGGGCGTGGCGGAAAACGATGTGGTCAGCGTGTTTTACGACCCCATGATCGCCAAGCTAATCGTGCATGCGCCCGATCGCGGGCAGGCGGTTGCGGCTTTGAAGACGGCGCTGATGCACACCGAAATTGGCGGCATCAAATCCAATGTCGATTTTTTAGAAGTTTTGATTCGCCACGCGGATTTTATTGACGCCAAAATTGACACCAGCTATTTAGATCGCGCGTTGGATCGGGTTTATGCACCGGCCAGCTTATTGCCGACAGACGTGTTGGCCGCAGCCGCTTGTTGGTCGCTATTGGAGCCAACGACGACCAAAGGCAGCGACGCGCACAGCCCGTGGGGCATTAACGATTCCTGGCGCGTTGGGCATTTGGGCAAGCGCGTGTTGGCGTTTGAATATCGCGGCGAGCGCCTGGAAGTGGCCGCACACGGATCCGCCAAACGCGCCGAACTGGGCATCGGCGCGCTTACTTTAATGGCGACCGATGCCGTCGCGCACGGCAGTGTGTTGAGTGCAAAACTCGATGGTCGCAGCGCACGATTTCGGATAGCGCAATTTGAAGACGCGCTGGAAATACATGACGGCACCCGCCGCTATTTGCTCAAACGCAAACCAGCTTATGCCTTTGAGAAAACCGCCGCCGCGAAAGCCGACGCCGTGCGCGCGCCAATGCCAGGCCGCATTGTGTCAGTACGCGCAGAAGTGGGCGCAGAAGTTGCTGAAGGTGCCGAACTGCTAGTCATGGAAGCGATGAAGATGGAGCTCAGCCTAAAAGCCCCACGCGCCGGAAAAATCGCTGAGCTGCGGGCCACGATGGGTGAATTTGTTGAGGCGGATGCGGTTTTGGTGCGGTTGGAGTGAGGTTTTCGCAAAGCTGAACCCTATTACTTCGCTCTTGGGCTGAACGTGCGCACGAATCGTAATCGTTGAAAAGTCAAGATGACCTAATAAATCGTGCGCTTCCGCGCTCAATCGGTGTTACCTTTGTGGCACCAACTCGACGGGAGACATCATGTCCACTACAACATCTTTGAAAATCCCAACCGAAGTCAAACAATTTGCGATAGTCGCTGCCCAGCATCAGGGTATTAGCCCTCACGCCTTCATGGTTAACGCTATTACGGTTATGGCGACTGCGGCGAACAAGCGTGCTCAGTTCGTTGCAGATGCACTAGCTTCCAGAGTCGAAACACTTAACTCCGGTAATGGTTATGCCGCCGCTGAGGTTGAAGCCTATCTGTTAGAACGAATCCAAGGCAAGACGCCCGCTAGGCCTAGGGCAACATCTTGGCGCGAGTAATTTACTCGCAGCGAGCGTTTGCTGATCTTGAAAGACTCACGGATTTTCTTCAAGAAGAAAACCCTATTGAAGCGGCAAAAACTATAAGCCTGATAACAGAAGCGGTTCGTTTCCTTGAGAACCATCCGCTTATCGGGCGTCCAGCCGAGCAAGGCATCAAAGAGCTGGTTATTGCCCGTGGAAAATCAGGCTATTTGGCTTTGTATAGCTATGAAAAATTACATGACAAAGTTCTAATTTTGGCCGTGCGGCATCAACGTGAAGCGGGCTATTTGCAGGAGTAATACAGCCCAATTAGAAGCTGCAAACCGATACTTGGCGCTAATAATGAAACCGCAACTGCGCAATCAGCATTGCGCCAGCCGAAATTTTGTACACAATTCGGTGTTCATCGTTGATACGCCTTGACCAATAGCCTGACAGTGCGTTTTTCAACGGTTCTGGCTTGCCAATCCCTGAAAACGGCGAGCGGGAAATGTCTTTAATGAGCGTGTTTATTCGTTCTAACAGCTTTTTGTCGGTTTTTTGCCAGTACAAATAGTCATCCCAAGCTTGCTCAGAAAATAAGAGCTTCACTTAGCCAGGTTCCGCTCCTGACCATTGCCTGCTTCCAGGCTAGCAATGGATTCTAGCAAGCGCCGCGCATTTTTAGGGCTTCGTAGCAAATAAGAAGTTTCTTCCAACGCATTAAAGTTATCGAGCGACATCATCACGACCGCCTGCTGCCCGCTTCGGGTAATCATAATGGCTTCATGATCGTTGCAAACTCGATCCATGGTGTCGGCAAGCTTGGCTCTAGCAGTGGAATAGCTTATCGCGTCCATATTTTTGACCCTCGTGTTGTACAGAATATTGTACAGACTCAAGCGGCACGAAGCGAATCTGACCGACACATCGCTTTCGTGCCGCTTGATGG
>JBBQBR010000065.1:0-8564 GCA_038317875.1 Lysobacterales bacterium | reverse complement strand
GTTTGCCGGGATATGCCGACCAAATCCGCGAGTGGTGCCATGATGGGCATGGTTAGCGCCGCTTGGCCACTGCCGGAGTGGATAAAAAAGTTAATGACCATCTGAATCAAAAACATTTTATGCGCGGCAAAAATGGGGTTGCTGGACTGAATGAGTGGCATTAGCCCATGCAAAATCGTGTCGATAATGTGCGCATCGCGGGCCAGGATAACGGTCGCGCGTGCGAGCGCGATTACGAGCGCGGTGGTCATTAAATCCTTCGCGCCTTGGATAAAGGTGTCGACGAATTGATCTGAATTAAGCCGCCCAACCAGCGCAATCAAAATCGACATGACCAAAAAAAGAGCGGCAATTTCTTCAATGAACCAGCCATATTCCACCACGCCAACGACCATGGTGATGAGCGCACTGGCAAACATAAAAAGCACGAGTTTGTGGGTGCCGGTTAAACCAGTAAATTCAACTAAATCATTGGCTTGCGCGGCATGCCTACGTTGTTCATCAATCGCATAAACTGGACTGTGTGCCGGGTTTGTTTTGATGCGCGCGGCATACCACATGAGAAAAGCGATGGTCAGCGCAGTGGCGATGGCCCAGACGATTAAGCGAAATCCAATGCCGGAAAACATCGGCACATCAGCAATTTTTTGCGCGATGCCGACGTTAAATGGATTCAAAAACGCCGCGGCAAAACCGACCTGCGAGCCGACAAAAGGGATCGATACACCAACGATCGAGTCATAGCCCAAAGCGAGCGCAAGCGGGATAAAAATTAGCACGAACGGTATGGCTTCTTCCGCCATACCAAAAGTAGCGCCGCCCAGCGAAAAAAGCGTCACGAAAACCGGAATAATCAGCGCGCGCACCAAACGCGATTTTTGATTTGCCTGCGCCACCGTTTTGATCATCGAATCAATGGCCTCGGTCTTTTGCAGCACACCAAATGCACCGCCGACAATCAAAATAAAGCCGATGATCAATGCCGCTTCAACAAAGCCCTTTATCGGCGAGGTCATCAGTGCGACAAAGCCTTGCGGATTGGCGCTGACGTAGTGAAACGATGCCGGGTCAATCAGGGTTTTGCCATCGACCACGTGGGTTTCGTATTTGCCGCCGGGTACGAACCAAGTCGCAACAGCGATCATCACCAACAAGGAAAACAGCAGCACAAAAGTATTGGGCATGCGCAAATTTTTTAACATGGCGGATTTCTTTTCGCAGATTAGTTTCAGTGGCGGCGGGTGATCGTGATTTACAAAACGTTTACTACAAAGACAGCAAATTGCCGGTGCGAAATGGCTCGTGTCCGGCTATTTTCGCCACGCTCGTACCGGCCCTGACATAACGGCGGGACACGCGCGCAAACAGCACGCCAGAAACCGTCGCAAGCAATGGCGTGAGCGTGCCCGTGTCTGGGTCAAGCAGATCGCCGATAGACTCGCCAGCAGCAATCTGCGTGCCGAGTGCTTTGCTAAACACCAACACGCCCGCATGGGCCGCAATGATGGGCTCAACACCTTCCAGGGGCGTGGCGGCGCATAGCGTGGCTGGGCAAATCGCTGGGGGATAAATCTCTGGCGTGCCCGCGATATAGCCCGCCTGCTGGAGGAAGCCGATAATGGCGGCAGCATCCGATTGCGCAAAATCATGGCTGACTTCGGTTTCACCGCGCAGCTCGACCGTCAGTGCTAGACAAGCATTGGGAATCGCAATCTGCTCGCCAAAATGCTGCGCCAACTCCCACCAGTGGCGCGAGCAGCTTTCATCAAACGGATTATCACCCGAGGCGCTACAAACCAGCAGCGCCCGTACGCCTAGACGCGCCGCCAAAGGTAGCGTCGCTGCAAGCAGCTGCGTGCCGGTATAAAGATGCATCACCGCTTGATTATCGCAGTGCAAATCGAGCACCACATCGGCATCAATGGCAAGCATTTGCAGCGTTTTTTTCATCTGCTCCGATTCACTTTTGGGCTGCCAGCGCTGCAGTATTGCCAGCGCCTCGGCGCGAATCACTTTTACGTTTGCAGCCGCATTTTTTCCAAGTTTTCCGTCCAAAGCCGCGATCAATGGCAGCGTTAGATAGTGATAGCCACGGTTGAAATTTATGCCGTTGGCAAGGTCAAAGCGGCCAATCGCGGTGCCGTAAAGCTCTTGCGCCAAACCAATAGGATTCGCGACCGGCACCAACACAATTTCTGCGCTAATTTGTCCAGCTGCATCAAGCTCCGTAAGACTTTGACGCAAATAGTGCGCCACCAGCATGCCGGGGATTTCGTCCGCGTGTAAAGAGCTTTGGATATAGACTTTTTTACCGTGTTCCGCGCTGCCAAAGTGCAGGCTAATCAGTTCACGCTGGGTACCAGAGCTGACTGATCCCGCGCCGAGGCGGCCAGAGCTGAGGGATAAATTATGGTGCTGCACATTCATTTGAAAAAGCCTTCAAAAATCTGTGGAAAATTAATTTGCGTCAACGCATTTGCCATCACGGCCATATCAACGCCGCGCCCGGCTTAAGCAAGCGCGCCTGCTTGGAAAGTGCTGCAGCATCCTTGGCACCTTTCGCATCAAATATCCAAACGCTGCCTGCACCCATCGCGCGCAAGCTCATGCGGCCTTGTGCCTTAGCCACGATCAGCGCGGTCGTCTCGTCAACGCCAAAACCGTAGCGCGTGCCGCTGTCGATCAGTAGCTGGGCTAATCGGCCCTGGCGATCGCGCGCGGCAAAATGCGTGTCGAGTATGCCGAGCGAAAATAGCCCTAGCCCACCGCTGGGTTCGTAGGTCAAATCGTCTTCAACTAAACCTTCGGGGCAGCTGCGTTTACGCGCGCAGTCCAGTGGCGGCGCTGGCCGCGCTTTTGCGCCGCGCTGAAGCGCTACCACGCTGGTGCCGTTGGTGATCATGGCGAGCTTGCTCATCACCGCCGTGCCCGCTGACGTTCCACCAATCGCTAATGTTCCGGCTTTTACGCGCGCCTGCAGCTGGGCAAATTCCGCTATCGGCTGCGCGCGATCAAACCACGCCGCTTTAGACAAGCTTTGATCGCCGCCGTTGAAAAAAAGCCCGTCGAAATCCGCCAGCATTTTGGCCAGCTGGCTGCGATCTAGGCAAAACTTGCGCTGCATTTGCGCCAAGTCTGGATAAATTTCGGCACGATCCGCAGTACCGGTAAGCGCAGTTCGAACGACTGCTATTGCGCCGCAATCTTTGCCAAAACTAGCGCGCACCGCCGCATCGAGCGGCAGCCATTGCGCTTTAGCACCGGCTTGCTGGAATGCGCTTAAGTAAAAATCTACGGGGTCGAACGGGTCGCTTGAGGCGCTAGTCAGAATACCAATGCGCGGCTGCGCCACGGTTTTGCCAGTGCGCGCCAAGTGCGCCGATTTCGCCATCGTAACAAAGTGGCGATAAATCTCCTTTGAGGCCGCACTTTTGCTGGCGTTTAAATCCACCACTTCAAGCAGGCGGTGGCCATTGGCATCAGAGGTGAATTTATCGGGCGCATCGCGGCGCCCTACCGGGGCTGTGCTAACGCAGGCATCGGTGTTGATGCTTGAGCACAACGGCAGTGCGCCACCGGCAAGCAGCAATAACTCCTGCGGCGCGTCGGCAACGCTGATCGCAGGGGTTCGTGCGTGGATGTTTTGCGCGTTAAGCGTGGCGATTCCGATCAAGCCAAAGAATGTCGCAATTTTTATGAGATGCGTGCTCATGGCTTAAATTCCTCCGCTAAAACTTGATCGCCAGCCTGCAAACCTAGGCGCTGTGCGGACTCATCGCTGATCAATAGCTCGCCCTGAAAATTGACGCGCGCTGGAATAAGGCACAGCTGCGCATTCGAAGCATCGGCATCCGACCCGGCGCCTTTAACCAGCAAACACCAACCCGAAGCTTCGAAGTCCGCTTGCACCACAAGCGTGCGTGGATAAACCCCGGAAACTCTGCGCAATAGCTCCAAATCGCCCTCAAACACAGGGCCGGCATCGTATAAATTCACGTGCTCGCCGGCACGCAGTCCGAGTTCAGTGAGCGCGTCCTGCAGCACAGCGGCATCGGCGTGCACGCAGCCGATCGCGGCTTGCGCGCTTTCATTGAGCAAGGATGCGACCAAAGGATGGCGCGGTAAAAGTGCCGCGACATGGGTCAGCCAAAGTGCGCCAAAGCGCGCTTGCGCAAGGCGAATATCACCGGCATAAAAGTGCCGCCCTAACCCTTGCCAAAAGGGCGCTATGCCCAAATCGTCGCTCAAGCCTGGAAGCCCAGCGATGATTTTATTTGTGGGCGCGGGTAGCGATGGGTTTGCTTCGCTGAACGGCAACAAATGATCCCGGTGCAACAGCAAAAGTGCGCTTCTGACGAGCAATCTTGTGAGCATGCGGCGCTGACTGATATCGAGCTTACGATCATGCGTGGCGATATCCGTCAATTCGGTGCAGCCGGTGTAGTCGTTGCCGATCAACAACGTGCGCTGCCGATGAAATAATCCTAAATCCGGCGCTGCATGAACCACGCAGCCGACGTGATACCAATAGCGCGGCTGGTCAAGGCCAATATTGCGTCGGACGCGAATGCAGCCCATCGCTGTTGATTGCAACGCCGCCGCCATCGGAACTGCGACTAGCCATTGATCGTCGGCTTGATGCTCCGAGGGATCACTGAGTTCGAGCGTCGCTGGCGGCAAAAAAGCGCTCAGCGCGGCAATGTCCTCGCTTTTCGCTAAGCGCACTTGCCACACTGCATTCATCGTGACACCCATATTCATCGTGATACCTCGTTTACAGGCATGTCTGTGGGCGCAACTTCACGCACGTCCAAGTCGGCCACATCCAATTGTGCAACCCGAACCCGTTCACCCGGCATGACTCCGAGCGCATCAAACGCGACGCGATCTAGGGTGACTTCCTCCAGCGTTGTCGTGGCCTGAGTCAGCACCGCCCGAAACTGCCCAAGTGCGGAGCTTGCGACAATCTGCCAGCTAAGCGCGGGAATTAAGTCTTTTTCTTCAGCGCAGCGCGCGGCAATCATCCTTGATCGCGAAACGGTCTTTAACATCGCGATGCGTTCTTGCACGGTCGGGCCGCCATCAAAAATATCGACGTAGGTATCGGTGTCAAAGCCTTCATCTAGCAGAATTGAAAAAGGCAGCTCGGCAACCGGGTGCAGCTGTCCGATCGCCCACTGCGCCTCTTCTGGCAAGAGCGGCACATACACCGGCGAAGGTGGCATTAGATCGGCGATAAACGATTTACTGCGGCCACCCGTCAAACGCTCCACGGCCGGATAGTCCATACCAAAGAATCGCCGACCAACCGCGTCCCAGAGTGGACAGCGGCCGTTGTCATCGGCAATCCCAGCGCTTTCGGCGGCCAAGCGGTCGGCGAAACGCTCGGGGTGTTGCGCAATAAAAAGCAAGCGCGCGCGCGACAGCAGTTGGGGTGCAAGCGTGTGCGCATACGCCGCATCAATGTGAAAACTAATCAGTAAACTAACATCTGTCAAATCGTGGCACAGATGCAGGGTATGCACGCGTGTGCTGACCCCTAAAGCGCTGCTGCGATGCACGACAAACTCGTTACGAAAGCTGTAAAAACGATCCGAAAACCCGGCGCGGGCGGCGATGCCGCTAATACCGATAACCTTGTCACTGCCACCCGTTTTCTCACTACAAATTTCTTGCAGCGCAAAAAGATAAATCTCCTCACCGCTGGCATCATCGGTCGCAAACGCATGGCAGGAGCGCGCGAGTCGGTCTGCAAGCGCTGCGCGATTATTTGGCAAGGTTGTGATACCTACTGGACTTGCCGCCGCAAAGCGTTCTAATGCGGGCAAATCCTCCGGTTCGCAGGGGCGCAGTAAAAAGCGCTTAGGCGCGCTAGACATTAGCTTCATATGGGATCCTTGGGCGTGTGCTGTCTTGATTCGGGCACGGTAAAAGTCTGCGTAGTTCCAGTGTTTTGTTGGCCAGTGTTTTGATGGCCAGTGTTTTGTTGGCTAGCGTTTTGATGGCCAATGTTTTGATGGCCAGCGTTTTGTTGGCTAGCGTTTTGATGGCCAGTGTTTTGATGGCTAGCGTTTGGCGCGGCGCGCCATGCTGCCGCGCGCGCGCTGCGCTCATCGCGAGGGGTGTAATTAAAGAACTGCCGGTAGGCGTTGGAAAAATGTGCGCCGGAAGTAAAACCGCAGCTCAAACCAATTTGTAGAATCGACTGCGAAGTCTGCACCAGCATGCGCCGGGCGCGCGTCAGGCGTTGTTCGAGATACCAACGCGAAGGCAAGGTGTCTAGATGTTGTTTAAAAAGCCGTTCAAGCTGGCGTCTAGAAACACCGACTAGGCCGGCAATTTCCTCGGTCGATAATGGCTCGCCTAAGTTCGCTTCCATCAGCGCCACAGCTTCGGCCAATTTGACCGACGAGCCCATCGGCGCAGCAGTGGTTTGCGACTGCCGTTCGCCCGCATCGCGCAGCCGTTGCAAACCAAAATGCTGCAATAAACTTTGACTCAAGCGCTCCCCATGGCTGCGCCCCAACCAGCAAATCATTAAATCCAAGCCTGAGCTACCGCCCGCACAGCTCAAACGGTTCGACTCAATTTCATAGAGCAAACTGGAAACACTGACCTCTGGGCACGCTAATTTCAGAGCCTGGACATGTGGCGCTGCCACGGTGCAGCGTCGACCCTGCAAGTATCCCGCATGCGCCAACCATGCCGCGCCTAAGCCGATTCCACCCAGTACGCCGTTGATCAATTCAATCTGCGCGCAGGCCGTGCGAATTTTTGCGAGCTGCGCGTCAGCGAGCTTCAAGTCGATGTCATCAGGCACCGTTTCTGCAACCAGAAACAACCCTGACAGCACCGGCATCGCATCTAAGCCATAGCCCGGAACCAATACCTCGCCACCAGCGGCGGCGACCGGCTGACCATCACTGGATAGCAGGATAAACTCGTGCGCACGGCCGCCCAGCAGGGAATTTGCGACCCGCAGCACTTCCGTTGCACAAGCCAAGCTATGCAAAGAAAATCGTGGCAACAGCAAAAAGCCGTAGCGTTTAGGGTGGCCGAAAGTGGGCGGCGGAGCGATAGGCAAGCTGATTTCAATTGACGGTGATTAGGGCGGCGCGACATCGAACACTCGATTGCCAGGACACGTAGGATGATTGCACGTTCCGAATCATGTTCGAGCCCGCAGCGCTGCGGCGTGCGCCAAACCGGCAATCTGGTGTCGCTTTGGCGCAAATTTTGTCAATGCAAAGAAAACCGCAACTCGCCCCAACGTCATCCCGGCCGTGAGGTGGCCGTGCCGCAGCGCACGGAAATTGCGCCACTCGTCATTCCAGCGAACGCCGGAATCTAGGGAAGTTGCCGCACCCAGTGGCAAATCGACAATTGGACACCCGGCGTTCGCCGGTGTGACGAGGTGTGGGTAACCACCTCGCTACTCCCCCAACTGGCGATTGAATCGCTAACAAAACACCGCAACCCGCAACCCCAGCGTCGAAATCCTTGCATTTTTGCGACAGCAAATTGTCCAGGCGCGACGCCTGGGGGGCGCAGGTCGCTGGGGCTACAAAAACGCGGCTATGGTCAACCCATCCCGTCTCTCGTCGCCAAGGAAGCCACTGAATGAACCCTTTCTACCCTAATAACGAGCACTCAAATCACGACTGCGCAAATCCCGCGAGTGATCGCCCTCTTTCCCGCAAGCCGCTGACCCAAGGGCTGCTAAGTCTAGCGATTGCGCAGGTACTGTTCGCTCCCGTTACGGTTTTGGCGCAGGGCAATTCCTCGACAAATGCTGAATCAGAAGACCTGGATGCGGTTGTGGTGACCGGCTCCAGGTTGCGCCGAGTGGACGGTGAAACTGCGCTGCCGGTCGAAGTTGTTACCCGCGCGGACATTGAGAAGCGTGGCGTCACCACGGCTGCTGAACTTGTTAAATCTTTGTCTGCAAACACCGCACCTTTGAGCGATGGTGCCAGCATCACTGATGGCACCTCCGGTCAGCGCGGCTTTAATGGCGCGAATTTGCGCGGCGTCGGCGTTTCCAGCACCTTGATTTTGCTCAACGGTCGGCGCTTGGCCAACTTCGCCTCACCTGGCGATGAAGCCGGCGTGGATTTGAACAATATTC
This sequence comes from Lysobacterales bacterium, assembly GCA_038317875.1. GTDB lineage: Bacteria > Pseudomonadota > Gammaproteobacteria > Xanthomonadales > SZUA-5 > JANNYA01. The sequence continues at coordinate 436 of JBBQBR010000065.1, read as the reverse complement.
CGGCAGGCGCGATCGAGCGGGTTGAAATTCTGAAAGACGGCGCTTCCGCACTCTATGGTTCTGATGCCATTGGTGGCGTCATTAACTTCATTACGCGCACCGATTATCAAGGCTTGGATTTGTCGATATTGGGCGCCGACACGCAAGACGGTGGCGCTGACAAGCAAACCGCCACGATCAGCGGCGGTTTCGGTGATTTGAAAGAAGATCGCTACAATATTTTTGGCGTGCTCGACGTGCAGCAGTTGGGTGCACTGCGTTCAACCCAACGCGACTTTATCCAAGATCGACCGCTGGCCACACTTTTGCCGGCCTTGCTGTCGAGCAATACGTTTCCAGCGAATATTGATGTTAGCTCGGCACAGCGCAACGCGCTGATCGCTGCGGGATTAGTAGCGCCAGGCACCACCCGAACGCGAATTAACCCTAGCTCACC
>JBBQBR010000064.1:0-8643 GCA_038317875.1 Lysobacterales bacterium | reverse complement strand
CCTTAATCATTTATCTACAGGCGCTGTATTAATTGAAGCGGAGGTGCTGACGCCGGCGAACGTCGCGCACGAATCTTTGGTGCTGCATACGTCAGCGCAGCGTAATTGGCCCTGTTTGGTGGAACGCCAGATAGGTGCGCTGGGCCCCAATATTGCGGACGCTACAGCGAGCTTTCTCGGTACCAATCAAGGTTACTTTCCGTCAGTCTTTGATCAGCGGCTTTATGTGAACGCGACCAGCTCTGGTGTCAAAATCAATGAAGGCATTTGGCGTGTTTGCAATGTCGGGTTTAAGCCTCAATGGTGAAAACTTCAGCGCGATACTGCTGTTAAACGCCAGCAATCAAGACAAGCTTTTCTGTGATGGTTTTCAATAACGCTGCGGCGCCTTTTTGCAAACCAGCTGTACGCGCCGCAATTGTCCAATAATGGGATTAATAGAGATCTTTCGGAGACATCGCTAAACGATAATTCGTTATTCATCTTAATTTTAGAAAACTGCCAAGATCGCAATGACGTGATGGGGGGGGAAAGCAACCAGAGGGCCGGTTTAGACACCGACCCTCATGGCTGTTTAAAAGCGAATTTCCGCACCCAAACCGGTGCGGTTGATGTTCAAATCATCAATTTTGTAGCGATCAAAATTGAGGCTGAAGCCGAATTGCTCGTTAAAGTCATAGCCTACACCAACCCCGAAGTACAAATCCGTGCCTTGATCGCCAAAGCCAAATGTCACGCTTTGAATGTCAGCGTCCCAGCGATGTAGGCCAAGCCGAGCCTGGCCAAAAGCGCCACTTTCGCCAAACGGTACTTTTGCCGCGACGCCTAATTCAAAAGAATCGGAGGACACTTGGTTGCGTCCGGTAGTAATGCCTTTGATATCAAAGTTGCCAAAGTCATTGTAGCCGGCCTCAACCGAAAAATTGGGTGTTAAGCGCCAACCGCCTCCAATGTTGAGGACCGTATCATTGTCGAGTAAGTTCTCGTTCGGGTCTGCTTGACCAATGCCGCCACGAGCATAGAAACCGGTGTCTTGTGCATTTGCGTTCGAGATCAAAGTCGCGCCAATTAGGGCCGTCAGTAGCAATAGTTTTTGCATGTTGTTTTCCTTTCAGGTTGTTAGGTCCGAGTCGCCAAATTACGCCCCGTATCGCGATGCTCAACTGGCACCGGTGTTTAGCAATCGGGCCAAAGGTCATGCTTAGGAAAAAGGATTCAGCGCTGAGAATGGAAGCTGAGTAAAGGCAAAAGCGAAAACATGCCGTTAACGAATTTGTAACGCGTGCATGTCGGATTGCACTTGTTGATGCTAGGCGTGCTGCCAAGGCAGCATTTGTTGATGCTAGGCGTGCTGCCAAGGCAGCACTTGTTGATGCTAGGCGTGCTGCCAAGGCAGCATTTGTTGATGCTAGGCGTGCTGCCAAGGCAGCATTTGTTGATGCTAGGCGTGCTGCCAAGGCAGCACTTATCAGCGGCGTCTCCAGCGCCTCAGTACAGCCCAAAAGTTGGGTGACCACCGGTGCCAACGCTAAGCGCTAAGTAAAGCTGAATCGAAAGCCATAACAAGCGCTTGAAAATCCGATTAACCGCCCCTAATTCCTTTGTGCAGGCGCTCGATACGAGGCTTGCGCCGAACTCTGCAGCGGCAAGATTCCGTGTCAGATTCGGTCCACCAACATCGCTTATTAAAAAGGATATTGTTATGCGTACAACATTTGATTTTTCCCCACTTTATCGTTCTGCCATTGGTTTTGACCGCTTGGCACATTTGCTTGACAACGCGCACGTTGCCGACACCCAGCCTAGTTATCCGCCTTACAACATTGAGCTGGTTGAAGAAAATAAGTATCGGATTACCATGGCCGTTGCAGGCTTTGAACGCAGCGAGCTTGAGATTGAAGCTGAGCGCGACACACTCAAGATTGTCGGGCGTAAGCAAAAAGACGAAACCCCGAAAAACTACCTGCACCGGGGCTTGGCAGCACGCAATTTCGAGCAGCGTTTCCAGCTTGCCGAGCACTTGCGTGTTGCGGGCGCTAGCCTGGAAAGCGGCTTACTCAGTATCGATCTGGTGCGCGAAGTTCCTGAGGCGCTCAAGCCACGCAAGATTGAAATTGGCGCTGGCAATGTCCATCGCATCACATCCTTAGCAGCCTAAAACGAATGGGTTTAGGCCCATGAGTTAGTGTTAAGAAAAAGGCCCGCAAGTCGTTTTTGCGGGCTTTTTGACGCATACAGCGACAGCTTGTCAGCGCCAGCATGCGCCTACGCCGCCGTCAACACCTGCACGCGCAGTTTTGCCGATATTTGATTGAAACTAGGTTGAAACTAGGTTGAAACCTAGCAGGCAATGACACAACGCTGACATTTGCGAAAGTAGCATCACGTTTGTCGAATTTTTTGGAACATCGTTATGGCCGAAACCGCCCTGCACAGCTCGCGCGCTGTAGATCGCTTTTTAAATGTCGTGGAACGTGCGGGCAATAGTTTGCCGCATCCAACGAGCCTTTTTGCGAGCATGGCGCTGCTGATCCTGCTGGCTTCGGCTGTGGGCTCCTGGCTTGGTCTTGCTGTGCTGCACCCTGCAACCGGTGCGGAAGTGAAAGTCATGAATCTGCTGTCGATTGAGGGCATCCACCGCATTTTGAATGGCCTAGTCACGAATTTCACCAGTTTTGCGCCTTTGGGCACGGTGCTGGTGGCATTGATCGGTATAGGCGTGGCCGAAGCGAGTGGTTTCATTGGCGCGTCGATGCGTCTGTTGGTGCTTTCTGCGCCGGCACGATTGCTGACGCCGATTGTGGTTTTTGCCGGCGTCATGTCGAATATGGCATCCGAAATCGGCTATGTTTTGCTGGTTCCGCTCGCAGGACTGATCTATCTTGCCGCCGGGCGTCATCCCTTGGTGGGTGTGGCGGCAGCGTTTGCCGGCGTTTCTGGCGGCTATAGCGCCAATCTCTTGCTCGGTACAATCGACCCACTGTTAGCCGGTTTGACCCAAGAAGCGGCGCGCATCATTACCCCTAGCTACTCGGTAAGCCCGGCGGCGAGCTATTACTTTATGTTGGTTTCTACCGCTCTGGTCACGATAATTGGCACCTTTGTTACCAGCAAAATTGTCGAGCCCCGAGTCGGCCCGTGGAAGGGCGAGCGCAAAGCGGAAGACGCGATTTCGGAAATTTCGCCAGCTGAAAAACGCGGGCTTAAATTTGCGCTGATTGCGGCCCTTGTAATCATCGCGATTGTGCTGGTCGGGATCATCCCTGAAGCCGGCTACTTACGCCAAATTGGCACCGGTAGCGTGCTGCACTCGCCGCTGTTGAGCGGCATTGTCGCGTTCATTTGCTTGGGCGGCATTGTGCTTGGGGTCGCCTATGGAGCCGGTGCCGGCACGATTAAGAATGACCGCGATGCTATCAAAGGCATGGATCAACAAATGGCGACCATGGGCGGCTATTTGGTGCTGGTGTTTTTCTGTGCGCAATTCGTAGCCTTTTTTAACTGGAGCAATTTGGGCTTGGTGTTTGCTGTGCATGGCGCGGAACTGCTGAAGGCTTCTGGCTTGCCACAAATTCCACTGTTTCTGTCTTTCATTTTGCTGACTGCGGCGGTCAACTTAGCCATGGGCAGCGCCAGCGCAAAATGGGCGCTAATGGCACCCATATTTGTACCGATGTTTATGTTATTGGGCTACCCGCCCGAAACAACCGTCACCGCCTATCGCGTGGGGGACAGCGTGACTAATATCATTTCGCCCATGATGAGCTATTTCGCACTCATCATTGCCTTCATTCAGCGCTACGAACCCAAGGCTGGGATGGGGACCGTAATTGCACTCATGATTCCATACTCGATTGCTTTTTTGATCGGCTGGTCGGTGCTGTTCGTTGCCTGGCTATTGTTGGGTTTGCCGATGGGGCCGGGATCGCCGGTGAGTTTGCCGACGGGTTGATTCCAGCTTCAACGCATAAGTGACAGACGAAAAATTCTGCAGGTGGTCGTTAAACCTAAAACGCTTAGTTGGCCATGCTGTAGCACTTTGGAAGTCCTGGTGAGTAGCTGTTCGCCGGTTTTTCGTACGACAGCAAATGGATGAGAGCGCCACTCTCCCGGTTGCATTTTTTCGACTCGCTAAAGCGTAATTGTTCCTCCTTGCGGAGATTGACTCAGCGGCGCGCTAGTTCCGCTGCGCATGCGTGTCATAAAAATGTCAAGAAAAAGTCATCTGGTTGACCTATTTCAGACACTCAACGGAAATATTTCCGCCACGAGAGTGTCAACTTGATCGCCTAACTTGACGCCATCAAATACTTACTGGATGGCCGTGACTAATTTTCTTTTAAAGGCCAATGGCCCGATTGTTTCAAATTCCCCGACTAAGATCGCTAAAAAGCGTGTGCTCGCTCGTGCGATTTCTTTCGGGCTGGCGCGCAGCGTGCCCATTTTTGCGCTTGCGGGTGGCATCAGCTTCAGCACAACCGCGATTTTCGCTGCTGAACTCAGCACCCAAACCGGCACCGTGTACGTTTTTGGCTATGCCGCTGGTGCGCTGAGCGATGATTTTTCAGTCATCGTTGAAGGTAAAAAATTCGTTGCAAATAAAGGCGCTATTAAGATCGATGCCTCTATTGGCACGCATACACTGGATGTTTATCGCGGCGCGGATTTGGCATTTTCGATGCCGATTTACTTTGACGCCGAATTCAAACGCTCATTGCTGCTGACGCTAGATAAACCTGGATCTTTGGATTATAGCCTGCAAGATAGCGCCACGGCGGAAGTTTTGGACGCAGGCTCTAAAATTTTGCCCGGCATGGAAGCCAGTATCGAAGGGTCGGTCATTATTGAGCCAGCTGAAGGCAGCGGCAGCTTATCAAAGCCACTCGCGAATGCTCTGGTGCGTTTGGAAAACACTGATCACTACGCCGTGACTGATGCGCAAGGCAAATTCAAGTTTACGGACTTAGCCGCTGGGCAGTACACCTTGGTGTTTGTCGCCCCCGAAAACTTTGATCCGATTGCGCCGATTAGTTTCACCTTGGCACCGAAGGAATCCGCCGAGCGCGCGGTATCGATTGCCGAAATTCTGGAAACCTTGTCCGAGATTAAAGTTTCCGCCACCGGGGTTAGCCAACAAACCCAAGCCACCGAAGAGGAACGCTCCAGCAGCCAAGTCGCGGAAGTAATCAACGCCGAACAGATGAAGCGCGGCGGTGATTCCGAGGCCAGCGGTGCGCTCAAACGCGTCACTGGTTTGAGTGTAGTGGGCGGCAAATTTATTTACGTGCGGGGCATGGGCGAACGCTATTCCTCGGTGTTGCTCAACGGCGCGCAAATCCCCTCGCCGGATCCAACTCGACGTGTGGTGCCGCTGGATTTGTTCCCAACCGAAGTGTTGGACAGCGTTGTCGTGCAGAAGAGCTATTCCGCCGATATGCCCGGCGAATTTGGTGGCGGCACAGTAATGCTGCGGACTAAAGAGGCTGGGCGTAAGCCATTTTTCAAAATTAGCGCCGGTATCAGCGCAGTCGATGGCACCAGTTTTGCGAGCGGCTTACGCCACGATGGCGGCAAACGCGATTGGCTGGGCTTTGATCGCGTGCGCGAATTGCCCGTTGAAGTTTCGAGCTTGACCGATGGCCGCCCGATACCCCAAAACACGCCGCCGGCGCAATTAGAAGCCGCTGGTGAAGCGCTGGCTCAGATCGGTTTCGACACGCGTCGGGAAAATATCGGACCAAATGGCAATTTCAGTGCATCCGGTGGTACGGGCTTTGAATTCAATAATGGCGTGCGCTTTGGCTTGCTTGGTGCAGTGCGCAACACCCACGGATGGGACACGCGCGCGGAGTCGCGACGCCGATATGGACGATCAAACGCTGGGATTTTTGTAACCAGTGAAATTGAACGCGCTGCTACTGAGCGTCAGAGTGATTTAACTGGCTTTTTGAATGGTTCCCTGAGATTTGATAGCAACCACAAGCTGCAATTTACCAGCATGGTTTTGCGGCAGTCCTCGGATCAAACGCAAATCGACGCGGGGTATACAGATACTCCGAATGAGTTGGTGCAAAACTATGAACTAGAATGGATTGAAAACAGCTTAATTTCGAATCAATTTAGCGGTGAACACCTGTTTTCCACACTAGGTGATCTGAGTCTTAATTGGCAAGTGACTGATGCGCGTGCTGGGCGTGCTAGCCCTGCGAAGCGACAATACGTGTATTTACTTAATGGTGGTGAATACCGATTGTCCTTGGGTTCGGATGGCAACCAAACCGTTTATGAAAAACTCAACGACGCGAGTCGGGAATATCGGCTTGGATTGAGTATTCCATGGGCAATGAGTGACGAGTCCTTTTTTACTTTTAGTTCGGGCTTTGGCCGGGTCGAGCGTGATCGAGAGTCAAGTCTGCGGCGCTTTGTATTTTCAGCTAGGTCCGCCGCAGTACTCGGCCCGGAAATTGGTCGTTTGCGCCCAGATCAAATTTTCTCTCCGCAAAATATCGGGCCAAATGGCTTTCAACTCGCTGAAATTACCCGAACTTTAGACAATTATATAGCGAGCCAAGCGCTCAACTCCTTATTTCTAAATGTTGATTGGAGCTTTGGCGAGCATTGGCGCGTGGTAGGCGGAGTGCGCAGAGAAGACAATGATCAGCAGGTTTCAACCTTTGACATCGCAACGCCTGCGACCGGTCGAATAGAGGCTGGCTCAAAGCTAGCCAAATGGTTACCGGCACTGGGGGCGACCTATATTTTCGACGAGTCGCAGCAGCAAATTCGCGCCAGTTTTGGGCGTTCGGTTAGCCGCCCAGACTTTCGCGAATACTCACCAGCACCATTCACGGATCCGATTTTAGATATTGAATCGTCCGGCAACCCTTTGTTGGTGCCGACACAAATAGACAATTTCGACTTGCGATGGGAACGCTATTTTGATGGTGAAGAAAGCATCGCAGCGGGATTGTTCTATAAGCAATTTGACTTGCCCATTGAGCGCGTGACGGTGCCCGGAACCGGGGGCTTATTGACTTACGAGAACGCCGAGCGTGCGACGAACGTTGGCGTCGAACTTGAGGGGTTTTTGCGTCTTGGACGTTTTAGTCCTGCGCTCGACAACTTTTTTGTATCGGCAAATCTATCTGGGATCAAAAGCAAGGTAGAGCTTGGAACAGCGGCCGCGGTGCAAACCTCGCGAAGTCGTCCATTGCAGGGTCAATCAAAATATTTGGCGAACGTCCAGTTTGGCTATAAGCCCGAATCAGGGCCATGGGAAGCAACCGGCCTTTACAACGTTGCGGGTCGAAGAATTTCTCAGGTGGGGGCATTTGGCTTCGCCGACGTTTACGAAGAACCGTTTCATCAGCTCGATTTAACCGCTCGGTATCGCTTTGCGAGCGAATGGACATTCGGAATTCGCCTCAAAAATCTATTGGATGAAACGGTTGAATTCACTCAAAGCGGCTTGCCAACACGGCTGTACAAGCCGGGTCGGGAGGTGAGTTTCAGCATTGAATGGGCACCAATTTTTGATGCATTACAGGCTCGTGACAAAAGCCAATGACATACAACTGCAACAAGTCTGACGTGAAACTGCAAAACACAACGCCTAGTTTGGCCCGGCACCTTAATTTAATTCGCTACTTTTTTACTCCTGGAGATTTTATGTTAATTAGAAAAGCACTTACCGCTGCAGTAGCGTTGTTGCTTACGAGCGCTGCAATCGCAGATGTGTATGAAGCTTCGTTCGAAGGCAATTGGTTCAACGAAGCGCAAAACGGCCGTGGCGTTTCTGTGGATTACATACCCCAAAGCGCGGGGAATGGCACGTACTACATCGTAAGCTTTACCTACGATGCGCAAGGCAACCCAACGTGGCTGCAATATCTTGCAACCGGTCGCGAAGGCCAACGACTTTTTAAAAACGTTGACGTATTTCGTGTATCTGGCGGTACGCCAGGCAATACCTTCCCACCGCTTGCTTCATTGGCGATAAACAAGGTTGGAACGGCAAATATCGACATGGCGAGCTGTTCGAAAATTACCATCGACTTCACGCCCGTAGCCACCGCAAACTTTCCTGCTGTCAGCCAAGTGTTGACACGTCTGGATGCGCCCAATGTGGGTTCAAGCGCCTGCCCATTTGTTACTGAATTTACGACCTGCCCAACCGGAACAACTGCCGTTGCTGGCGTGGATCGTGTTTGCGAAATTCCGCCCTTAGTGACTGGCGATTTGCGTTTGAGCAATTCTGCGACCTATAAATTGGGCGGGCGTGTTGCAGTGGGTGGCGCGATGACCGCTGCGGGCGTCGTTGCGGGCAATACCGGACGCTTATTTGTTGAGCCGGGAACCGTTGTCCGAGGCGGCGATTCGTCAACGTCACGTCTGATTATTAATCCAGGAAGTAAGATTTTCGCCGAAGGCACAGCCGTTGCGCCGATCGTATTTACAGGAGCGACCGAGGTCACGGACTTTCAAGTTTCACCTGGTGCCTGGGCCGGCCTTATAGTTGCCGGTCGAGCACCAATCAACACGGCATGTACCGGCGCAAATCCGGCTGGAACCTGTGCGTTTGAAGCAGATGCAGGCGTCATTTGGGGCGGAACATTGCCGAACGATAGCTCGGGTACATTGAAG